>CAJAPA010000075.1 GCA_903942465.1 uncultured Gammaproteobacteria bacterium | reverse complement strand
TTGGTCAAACGCATGAAAAAGCGCGTGCTGGTCATCGACAAGGGCCGCCTGATGGATGACATCTCGCCGGAGGAGTTGGCCGATGAGTAAGTCCTACAGCGCTTTCGCCGCCTGGCGGGCACAGCATGCCGCCGCATTCCGTGGCAGTTTCGCGCGGCTTCTGCGCCGGCCGTTCTCCAGTGTGCTGTCGCTGGCGGTGATGTCCATCGCGCTGGCCCTGCCGCTGGCCTTGGCCTGGTCGATGCTGCAGATGAATCAATTGGCATCGCAGGTGCAGACCTCACGCGCCATCCAGGTTTTCTTCCAGCCGACGGTCAGCGTCGCGCAGGCCAAGGCCATTGCCGGGAGCTTCCAAGGCAATGCCGATGTCGCTGCCGTGACCGTGAAAACACCGGAACAGGGTCTGGCCGATTTCAAGGACAGCAGTGCCTTGGCCAAAGCCGTGGCGGTGCTCGGCGAAAATCCGCTGCCAGCGGTGATGATCGTGACGCCGCGCGACGATGAAGCAGCGCTGTTGAGCCGACTGCAGGCGCTTCCGGAGGCCGAGTACGTGCAATATGACGGTATCTGGCAGAAACGCCTCAATGCCTGGTTGGCCTTCGGCCAGCGGTTGCTGCTGCTGCTGACGGTGCTGTTCGTCAGCGGTGCCGTGCTGGCGGTCGCCAACAACATCCGTTTGGATATCGCCACGCGCGAACAGGAAATCGCGGTGATGCAGCAGCTCGGTGCCGGCGATGCCTATATCCGCCGGCCGTTCCTGTATGCCGGCGGTCTGCTCGGGGTTCTGGCCGGTGCACTGGCGCTCGGCATTCTTGCGACGGCGGCGTTCGCCATCACCCCTGAAATTCATGCTTTGATCAGCAGTTATGGCAGCGGTTTTGCTTTCATCCCGGTACCGCTCTGGCTGCCGCCGGCGGTGTTGGCAGTAGCCACTCTGCTCGGCATTTTCGGCGCCCGTTTGGCTGCCGGCCATTATCTGCGCTTGACCCGTCCGGTGGACCGGTGACCGCACTGGCTTTCCTGCCGCTCGATCTGCAGCATCCGCATCTGGTGATTGTGGACGGTTCGAAGATGGTCCGCCGCGTCCTGCTCGGCATCATGGCCAAAACGCTGCCGGATGCCGTCATCACCGAATGCGAGAACGGGGAGCAGGCCAAGGCCGTCCTGCTCAGCCAGCCGGTGCATCTGCTGGTGACCGCGCTGGTGCTGCCGGATATGGACGGCGATGCATTGGCCGGTTTTGCACGCGAACACAGCACCCAGCGCTATTTTCCGATCATCGTGGTTTCCGGCGATGTACAGCAGCGTCTGGAGAACCGCAGCCTCAGCGCACATGTCACCGATTACTTCGACAAGACCTGGGGCATGGAAGCGCTGGCGTCCTTCATCAAAGGCTATCTGGCGCCGGACGAAGAAGTCAGCGGCGAGGTGCTTTACATCGAAGACAGCAAAGTGGTGGCCGCCGCCACCAGCCGCATGATGAAAAAGCACGGACTGGGCGTACAGCATGTGATGTCGGTCGAGGAGGCCATGAACCTGATCGATGCCGATCCGGAAATGCTGCCCGACATCGTGCTCAGCGACGTCTATCTGAAAGGCGACCTGACCGGCATGGACCTGCTGCGCCTGATCCGCCAGGATCGACGCATCGGCAAGCAGCGCCTGCCGGTGGTGGTGATGACCGGCGATGCCGATCCGCGCAATCAAAGCCAGCTGATCCAGCTCGGTGCAAACGATCTGGTGCAGAAGCCGGTCGAAGAGCGGCTGCTGGTCACCAAGCTGCTGTTCCAGCTCCGCATGGGCCGCCGGAACCGCCAGCACGCCCGATGAACAGTGACGGTCGTCTGTCCGAATCCTGGCAGCCGTATCTGGGCGCAATGCTGGCCTCGGCGCCGATGCGTGATCTGTCGGCCTTCCTGCGTGCCGAAAAAGCCAAAGGCCGCATCGTCCATCCGCCCGGCCCGCTGATTTTCAACGCGTTCAACCGCACGCCGTTCGAAGCGGTGCGCGTGGTCATTCTCGGCCAGGATCCCTACCATGGGCCCGGCCAGGCGCACGGCCTGAGTTTTTCCGTGCCCGATGGCGTGCCGCCGCCACCCTCGCTGCAGAATATCTTCAAGGAAATCGAGCGCGATCTCGGTCTGCCGCGCCCCGTCACCGGCAACCTGACGCCGTGGGCGGACCGGGGCGTTCTGTTGCTCAATGCCGTATTGACTGTGGAAACCGGCAAAGCCGGTTCGCATCAGGGCAAGGGCTGGGAGGCCTTCACCGATAGCGCCATCAGCGCGCTGTCCGAGCAGCGCGATGGACTGGTGTTCATGCTCTGGGGGGCCTATGCCCAGGCCAAGGGCGTCCGTATCGACCGCAACCGCCACTGCATTCTGCGGGCGCCGCACCCCTCGCCGCTTTCGGCGCACCGTGGATTTCTCGGCTGCGGGCACTTTTCCGCCGCCAACCGCTATCTTCAGGGCCGTGGGCAGGCGCCCATGGACTGGCGGTTATAAATTAAATCATTGATATTGCTGAATATGATGAGATGCAGGGGCCCGGGTTAGGGTGGGTTCACGGGAACTTTACAGGGCGGTTAGCACTCTAAGGCCTAGAGTGCTAAACTTTCCGTCAGGAGTAAAGACACCATGACCAGCAAAGCCTTAATCAGCCACAGCCTTCCGATTCCCAGCGCCTTGGGTTCATTGGATGCCTACATCAACGCAGTCAACCGCGTGCCGGTGCTGTCCGTTGAGGACGAGCAGGCCTTGGCGCGCGCCTACCGCGACAACGACGATCTTGAAGCCGCCCGCCATCTGGTGATGGCGCATCTGCGTTTCGTGGTGCATGTGGCCCGCGGTTACCAGGGCTACGGTCTGGGCATGGGCGATCTGATCCAGGAAGGCAACATCGGCCTGATGAAAGCGGTCAAGCGTTTCGATCCCGACCAAGGCGTGCGCCTGGTCAGCTTTGCCGTGCACTGGGTGCGTGCCGAAATGCACGAATTCATCCTGCGCAACTGGCGCATCGTCAAGGTCGCCACCACCAAGGCCCAGCGCAAACTGTTCTTCAATCTGCGTAAATCGAAAAAACGCTTGGGCTGGCTGAATGCCGCCGAAGTTTCCGCGGTCGCCAAAGATCTGAAGGTGTCCGAACGCGAAGTGCTGGAAATGGAATCGCGCCTTTCCGGCCGCGATATCGCGTTCGATGCTCCGGACGATGATGACAATGACCATGCGCCGCCGTCACCGTCGGCCTATTTGGTCGCCGCCAATGCGGACCCGGCAGCCGCTTACGAGCGTAACAGCCATGACGACAACCAGCTCGAACTGCTGCGCGAAGGTCTGAGCGGTCTGGATACGCGTTCGCGCGAAATCCTGCAGAAGCGATTCCTGGCCGAGAACAAAGCCACCCTGCATGAGCTGGCCGATGAATACGGCGTATCCGCCGAACGCATCCGCCAGTTGGAAGCCAATGCCCTGAAGAAAATGAAGGCGCTGTTCGCGGCCTGATTGATTGCGGCGGTTCTGAAAAAAAGCCGGCATTCGCATGCCGGCTTTTTTCATGGCGCCGATTAGGACTCGGGCGGTGCCGGCGCGGGGGCCGGTCGTACGCGGCGATCTATAGGCATGTTGTTGCGGCGGACATCCGGATGCAGTTTCGCCAACAGCCCGCAGGCCACCAGCGACCAGACCACCATCGGACCGCTGGGCAAGTCGAATACCGCGGACAGCGCCAGGCCGCTGACATAACCGGCAACGCCGATGCCATAAGCCCATGCCAACTGCGCACGGCCTTGCATGCCGATGGTGGCAAGCCCGGGCACGATCAGGCTGGCGAAAACCAGATACACGCCGACCAGCTGGACTGAAGCGGTGATGGCCACGGCGAACAGGGTGTAGAACCAGGCGCCGGTGAGATTGTTCAATCGCCAGATGATGGCCGCCAGCAGCGCCATGGACAGCAGCAGCGGCCACAGCAGCTGATCGTAACTCACCCAGAGAATCTGACCGACCAGCATTTCTTTCAGATGTTCACTGCCTTCCGGATTGTTGGACAGAAGCATGATGCCGCCGGTTGCCGCCATCACGAACAGAACGCCGATGATCGGTTCCTGAATGCGCGGCCAGCGTTTATCGGTGAAGGAAAGCAGTATCGCCCCGGCCAGTGCGGCGCCGGTTGCCGACAGCTGCACCCCCACACTGTGACCGGCGACATGCAGATACTGCGCGACGATTACGCCGAGCGCGGCGATCTGCGCGATGGCCAGGTCAATGAAGATGATGTTGCGCGCCAGCACACGCCGCCCCAGCAGCACATGCGTGCTCAACACGATCAGGCCGGCGGCGCAGGCCGGCCCGAGAATGCTCGCATCCAGTCCGTCGAGATTCAGTCCGGCACTCATTTGGCGGCGGCGGCGAGAAGCTTGTTGATGGTGGAGTCATACATGCTGAACAGATCCTTCGACATCGGATCACCGCCCACGGAGAACGGCAGAGTCACGATCGGAAGGCTGGAACGCTTGGAAAGCCAGTTGGCCGCTTTCGGATCCTGATAGCCGGCCAGCACGATGGCCATCGGCTTCTCGGTTTCCGCCGTAGTCACCACGCTGACCAGATAGGAGCTGGTCGGCGGTACGCCGGGTTTGGGCTCCAGGGTGGCGACCTGCACCAGACCCAGCCAATTGTTCAGATAGGCCCAGCTCTTGTGGTGCACGATGATTTTGCGTCCGGCCAGCGGTTTGGCTTTGGTTTCCCAGGCCTTGGTGGCGGCTGTCCAGCGGGCGTTGAAGTCGGCCAGATTCTTCCGGTAAACCGGAGCGTTGGCGGCATCCAGCAGCTCAAGCCTTGTCGCCAGTGCATCGGCAATCACGCCCATGCGGTAGGGATCCAGATGGAAGTGCGGATTGCCCTGCGGATGCACATCGCCGGCGGCCCGATCGATTTGGGCGGGTTTATCGAGCGTGGTGATGAAGCTTGCGGCCATGAAGTTGCCGTTGCCCGACACGATCTTGGCGTTGCCGGATTGACGCGTCAGCTGCGGAAGCCAGCCGCTTTCAAGTTCGGCGCCGGTGCAGAGGAGCAGGTCGGCGCGCCGAAGCTTGGCGATCAGGCTCGGCTTCGGCTCGATCTGATGGATGTTCTGCAGTGCGGTGGTGGCGATGTCGATTTCCGCTTTGTCGCCCGCCAGTTCCTTGGCCAGCGCTCCCCATTCCGGTTCGCAGGCGAAAATATTCAGTTTGGCCTGGACACCGGTTGCAGCCAGGCAACCGCCGGCCAGTAAGAGTGCATTGAGGATTCTTTTCATACGTTTCTCCTTTGAAAAGTCGGGTTAGAACTTGTGCGCACCATGCGCGCCAAGGCTGGTCTGGTATTGCATGTAAACGGCATTGTCGACGGTGTCGGCGGTCGGTTTGTCCCGGCTGAGCTGCAGCCGAAAAAGGCTGAACTCGCTGTTGCGCCAGGCGAGCACGAAGCTGTGCCTGGCTGGATCGTAATCAGCGGCATACGGTCCCTGGTCGTCGGACCACAGTCGGTCAAAACGGTAACCGGTTTCCCAGTGACGGCTGAAACGGTAAATGCCCTCGAGGTAGGCGCCGCGGCGATTGCCGTTCCAGAGCGCGGTGATGGCGGCGTTATCCGGATCGGTGAACACGCCATCGCGTTGGTCGAGGAAATATTCCCCGCGCAGCGTAAAGCCGCCGTCCTTGAAATTGCCCTGCGGTGCCCACTTCCAGGTCGCATCGGCGATATAGAGGCGGGCGTCGCCGCTGAAGCCCTCTTCGTTGCCGTCCGTGTCGGCATTGAGCATCGACACACCGGCCAGCCAGGCATTTTCAAGGCCGACATCGCCGCCGATATGCGCGAACAGGGTCTGGCTGCCGATGCCGTTGCCCGCACCGCCGCCGGCCGGAAAACGGTTTCCGGCAAAGATCTCGGCGCCGAGCTCCAGATACAGATCGGTCGGTGCGACCCAACGCACCTGCATGCCGTCATCGCGGTACTGGTTCGCCAGCAGGGATTGGTAGGGCAGCGGCCGGTCGTAAAATGAATCCGTGTGGGTATGGCGGCTGTTCAGGGAGCCGATGTTGGAGAAGAAGCGCCCGGCACGCAGACTGAAGCCCTTGGGAAGGGTCAATGTTTCGATGTAGGCCTCCATGACACGCGTGCCGTCATCCCTGAACGCCACGGTCATCTGGCCGAAAAACTTATCGTCGATATTGGACGACAGCGAGAGTTCGCTGCCGCCGAGGGTGAAGCCCCGGTCATTCGGGCCCGTGTCAGCCAGTGCAGCAAATCCAGACCGGCGGTAGATGGCCGGATCCAGACTATGGCTCTGGTAGCTTCCATTGAGGACCAACAGCAGCTCCGGATTGAAGGCGTTTGCGCCGTGCGCGCCGTGAACATCGCTTTCGGGTTCCGCTGGTTCTGCCATCACCGATTGCGGACGGGCCTGGCTATTCTTGGGTTCATCGATTGCCGTGCGTGCCGACTCGGCGGCGGCGCTGGCCTGTTCCGCACGGGTTTTGAGTATGGCGGTTTCGGCCTCGAGCAGTTTTATCCGCGCCTCCAGATCGGCAATACGCTCCCTGTCCGTGGCGGCATTAAGCATGCCGCTTACGGCTAAAAACACAGCAAATGCGGGGATACGACGAATCATGGGCGTACCTGCGCTGTGGGCGACCAGAGGCATCCGGGCGTGAATGGGTTCATATATAGCACTATTGGGAGCCGCTGTAAAATTGAGTGTAATGAGGGCTCTAGGCTTTGAACTTTAGCTTTTACGCAAAGTTGAATTGTGTCCTAACTGTAAATTGCGAAGGAACTGTGAAGCCGGACATGCGGAAGCGCCGCTCGCCGTGCCGGCAGTCAGATGCCGGCATCGCGGGCTTTGCGCCCGAGCTCGATGAGGGTTTTGGCGCCGAATTTTTCCATCAGGCTGGCGCGGTGGATATAAACCGTTTTGTCGGAAATGCCGAGCCGGGTGCCGATGGCCTTCGCGGTTTCACCGTTGATCAGAAGCATCAGCACCTCGCGTTCGCGCTTGGTGATATGCGGCGATGTGGTGGCGACCTGGTTGCGGATGTCATCGGTGAGGTAGAAGTGCCCCTTGTGCACTTCCTGGATTGCGGCCACCAATTCCCGCGCGCCGCGGGATTTGGTGACATAGCCGAATGCACCCAGATCCATCGCGCGCTTGACCAGATGCGCCTCCCCGTGCATCGACAGTACGATGGTGCGGCACTGGCTGGTGATGGCGGACGGATGCTGCAGGATTTCGACACCTTTGAATTTCTCGAAATCCAGATCGGTAATCAGGATGTCCGCATCCAGTTCGGGCAACGCCGCGAACAGCTGCTCCGGACAATCGAATTCGGCGATAACGGACATATCGGCTTCTTGGCCGAGAAGAAACCGGACGCCCTCACGGACGATGGCATGGTCTTCCAACAGGATAATCCGTATCATGCCGTGGTTAAGATTCCATTAACACAGCCGTCATAATCCATGACTTGAGGTCAAAAGCCAATAGGAATAATTCTTATAGCGGCGGCATTCGCCTTATTGCACCCTGTGTCAATGAATCGCGTCTCTAAAGCAAAAACGGAAGCCATGAGCAAGGGCAGTATCATCGCCATTCTGGCGCTGACCCTTTTGGTTTTCATCGGCGGTGATATCGAGAGCGTCTACATCAGCGCGCTGTTCGGTCTGCGGTTGGTCATCATCCTGCGGCTTCCGGTCCGATACTATTTGCCCGCAGCCCTGCTGGAAACCGCCTTGGTATCCATCAATCCGGGCTATGGAATTTATAGCCATGTAGACACCATCGCCTACCAGGCCCACCTCATCGGTATCGCCACGACTTACCTGTCCGCCTGGTTTTTGGTCCGCGATGTGCAATCCTCCGCAGGCGAGCGTCCGGCAATTTTCCCCCGCTATGTGCTGTTCATCGGTGCGGTATCGGCGGCCACCATCACCGCCATGCTGGCGTTCGAGCATCTCAGCAATCCCCGGGATTTCTTCTATCTGATCAGCGCCGCTTATGCCAAGTTGGCCATTTATTCCCTGTCTGCGGTCGTATTCGGGTTCTTTGCGGTCTATGTCATCGAGTATCCAGGATACAAGCGCGGGTCCGTCGCCATGGCGCTGACAATGCCGATTCTCCTGTTTTTGCTGTATCGGGCCGGCACTTGGGCGTTCGAAATACTGAACAATATTTCCTTCATCTATCTGGCGCTGCTGCTGGTGATCGGCGGTCTTGCGGTCACGGCCTACCGGTTCGGGGTGCTCACCACCTGGGTCGGCTGTTTTTCAGCGGTACTCATTATCTCCAGCCAGCATAACGGCTGGACGCTCAACACCTGGAACGGCGCCATCAGCTATCTGATTTTCCTTTGCATCTTCAATCTTTACATCGCATTTTTCATCAACCGCCTGAATCAGGCACAGGAACGTCTGGTGGAATCCAAAAGGCGCGAGGAACTGCTGATCCGCAGTATGCAGGATATCGTGCATTCCCAGAATGCGGTCATTACCGAACGGATGGATCAGGTCGTGCGCGATCTGCATGATGAAGTCGGGCAGGGGCTGGTCGCTGCCAGCATCTACATCCGGTCGCTCGAAAATTCACTGGAAAGCGTCAATGCGAAGCGTGCCTTCGAGAAAGGATCGGCGATGCTGGAATCGACCTCCATCAGCATCCGCAACATGCTCAACAGCCTCGACCGGCAGCCGATGAATTACGCCTAT
>CAJAPA010000074.1 GCA_903942465.1 uncultured Gammaproteobacteria bacterium | reverse complement strand
CAGTGCGCTGAGCTTCAGCTATGGACATGGTTTTGCTTGCAACGTGGATTTTTATAGTTTTTGTGTCTTTAACTTCTGAATGGTCGGTCATGCAAATACCTGATGTTAATGGGCCTAACTACTAGTAGACGGCTTAGTTGCCGGTTAAGCCCATTAGAAATCAGTTCAGAAATTTATTCAATAAGAAAAATCCTCGGAATATCAGCGTTGTTTTCCGATGGGCGCCCAGATTGGGCTCTGCAATATTAGGGGCAGTTGACACACAAGGCGCCCCGATATGGATTATCAAGGCAGTAAAGCCCCGTTAAAGTCGGGCGACATGCAGAATCGCCCATTGCGATTGTTGGACGAAGTTCGCAACCGTCTGCGGCTAAAACACTACAGTTTGCGGACGGAAAAAGTGTATGTGTACTGGATCCGCCGGTATATTCTGGAAAATGGAAAAACCCATCCCCGCGAATTAGGGAGTCTGGCGGTGGAAGCGTTCCTGTCCAGATTGGCCACCAAAGACCAGGTCTCGGCCAGCACCCAGAATCAGGCCTTGTCGGCCCTGCTGTTTCTGTACCGCGAGGTGCTCAGCATTGATTTGCCCTGGATGGAAAACGTGGTGCGTGCCAAGCAATCCCGCAAACTGCCGGTGGTGCTTTCCAAAAGCCAGACCGTGTTGCTGCTGTCCAAGATGACCGGGCGCGATTGGCTGGCGGCAAGCCTGCTGTATGGTGCCGGTCTACGCCTGATGGAAGCCATGCGTCTGCGCGTGAAAGACCTGAATTTCGAGCGCAATGAAATCACCGTGCGCGACGGCAAAGGCGGCAAAGACCGCAAAACCGTGCTGCCGTTCAGCCTGAAGCCGCATCTGCAGCGTCAGGTCGAGCAGGCCCGGGCGCTGCATGCCAAAGACCTGGCCGAAGGCTACGGCGCGGTGTCCTTGCCGTTCGCGTTGGCCCGCAAATACCCGCGTGCGGAAATCGATTTCGGTTGGCAATACGTGTTCCCCGCCTCGCGCCGCGGCATCGATCCGTTCGATGGCCGCGAGAAGCGTCACCACATCGACGAAAAAGTCCTGCAACGTGCCGTCCGCAATGCCGCACAACAGGCCGGCCTGCATCTGCCGGTGTCACCGCACACCCTGCGCCATTGCTTCGCCACCCATCTGCTGGAATCCGGCTCCGACATCCGCACCGTACAGGAATTGCTCGGCCATCAGGACGTGACCACCACCCAGATTTACACGCATGTGCTCAACCGCGGCGCCGGCGGCGTGCTCAGTCCGATCGACCGCACCTAGCCCCCGCCCCCGACTCGTTGTAGAGTAGGCCCATACACAGGAGGGGCGTATGCACGTGATTGTGGTCGCAAGTTCCAAAGGCGGTGCCGGCAAGAGCACCCTGTCCACCAACCTGGCCGCGCATTACGCCCTGCAGGGCAAGCGCACCGCGCTGATTGACGCCGACCGGCAGAAATCGGCCACGCACTGGTGCGAAAAGCGTGCCGTGCTGGAAACCGCGGTGTTGCCGATTGACGGCAGCAAACGCAATTGGGCCAAGAATCTGCCGGCGCAGACCGAAGTGGTGATCGTGGACGCCCCGGCCGGCGCCATGGGCGACGATCTCGAGGACTTCCTCGCCATCGCCAGCGCGGTGCTGGTGCCGGTGCTGCCGTCCACCATTGATCTGGAAGCGACCGTGCCCTTCCTCAATTCGCTGGCCGCCAATGCCCGCATCAAGAAAGGCAAGCTGCCGGTGGCTTTGGTCGCCAACCGGCTGAAACCCTGGACCGGCGCCTCGCAGCAGGCGGTGGATCAGATCACGGCCTGGCCGTATCCGGTCGCCGGCGAGCTGCGCGACACCCAGGCCTATGTGCTGATGGTGGCGCTCGGCAAATCGGTATTCGATTACCACTCCGAACAGATCCGCAGCCATCAGGCTGACTGGGCGCCGATTTTCAAATGGCTCAGGAAGGTGAGCTGATGCGTGAACTGATATTGCTGCGGCACGCCCATGCCGAACCGGCCGGCCTTGGCCAGGACGACATCGACCGTGCCCTGTCGCGCCAAGGCCTGGCTGAAGCCGAAGCGGCCGGGGCCTGGCTGAAAGCGCACGACCTGCACCCCGACCGCATCCTGTGTTCGCCGGCGCGGCGCACCCGCGAAACTCTCGAGCAGGTGCTGCGCGTCACCGGTTTCGTCGAACAACGCCAGGACGCGCGCATCTACGACGCAACGCCCGGCACCCTGATGCAGATCGCCGATGATCACCGCGAATGCGCCAGCCTGATGCTGATCGGCCACAATCCGGGCATGGAGCACTTGGTGGCGCTGCTCACCTCCGGCCAATCCGGCGATTTCCGCGGCCTGCCGGCCGCCGGTTTGGTGGTGCTGCACATTCCGGCCGACGCCGAGTTCGAGCCCGGCATCGCCACGCTGGAACATTTCTGGTGGCCATGAGTGCGCGTCGCCGCGGCCAGCCTGTGGCTTCTGCTGGCGCTGCCCGTCGCGGCCGCTGACGCGCCGGCGCTCTGGCGCTTCGATCCGCTGGCCTCGCAGGCCCAGTTCCGCGTGCACCTGCGCATGGCCATTCCGGCCGAGGGCCGCTTTAAAAGCATCCAGGGCGAGATCCGGCCGCTGCCCGAACAGAAACTGAGCGTACGCGTACAGCTCGATGCCCGCGAATTGGTGATGGGCGGGCCGGCGTGGATTCAGCGCGTGACGCACTCCGCCGACTTCCTCGACAGCGCCGCGCATCCCGAAATCCGTTTTCAGTCCCTGCCGTTCTCCAGCCAGGTGCTGGTGTCCGGCGGCGACATCGTCGGCATGCTGACCCTGCGCGAGCTCAGCAAGCCGGTGACCTTCCGCGTGCTGCCCACCCAGTGCCGACAGCCGGGCATCGGCTGTCCGATCTCGGCCAGCGGTACGCTCAACCGGCACGACTTCGGCATGCACGCCTACCGCTGGAGCCTGCGTGACGAGGTGGTGGTCGGATTTCAGCTAAAATTTGCCGATGATCACTAGACTGTCCGCGGCCGTGCTGATGCTGGCGCTGGGCGCCTGCGCCAGCCTGCCCGAAAGCAAACATCGCGAAGCCGGCGCCTTTGCCGGCAGCCTGCAGGAAACCGCAACGGCCTGCCAAATCGCGTCCGGCTGCGGCCTGGATTCGCCGCTGCGCGATCTGGCCGACACCACTGCCGTGGGCGGTGGCGGCAAACATCAGGTCATCCTGCTCGATCAGGGCAACGACGCGTTGCTGACCCGCCTGCACATGATCGAGAGCGCGCGCCACAGCGTCGAATTGCAGGTGTTCATCTACGACCACGACGAATCCGGCACCCTGATGCTGGATGCGATGGTGCGT
>CAJAPA010000073.1 GCA_903942465.1 uncultured Gammaproteobacteria bacterium | reverse complement strand
GGTCGTAGCGGGCGATGAAGCGAACTTGTTCGCTGCGGCTTTCGAGTAGGCTGGGCGCATCCATGCACCCATGATAAACAGCCTGTTCAGGACTGCAAGCTATTTTCGTGCTTCGGCAAGCAATGCCGTTTTGGCCACCAACCAATGCATGGGCAGGGTCATCAGAATCCAGATCATGTTGCTTTGTCCACCGCTGGAACCGAACTTCAGCAGCACGGCTAGTACCGCCGACAAAGCCACCGCTTTGACCGCAAGCAGATAGGCCTTGCGGCCCCAATCCGAGCGCTTGCGACCGAAATACAACATCAGGGCAAGCCAGGCCAGCGGGCTGAACAACAGCAGGTTTTCATTGGCGTACATAAAGCGATGCTCGGTAAATGCCCAGATTAGTGCCAGCAAGGTCCCGATCAAACCACACAGCCCCCAAAATCCGAGTTGCAGCGCCGTGGCCAAACGCGGCGCGTGCCGCAGGATGAAAAAAAATGCCGCGGCGAAGGCCAGGCCGATGGCCGTCGCGGTCAGCGACCATTGTGGCAATTCGGCCGGTGGTGGTGGCAACGTGTCCGGCAGCACCGGTTGTTCAGCCAGTACCAGCGGACCGCCTTTCGGCCCCTTGGCTTCGCGCAGGCTTTGCTGCAGGCGCATCGGAATGAAGCCATCCTGCCAGCGGTTGAGCGGTTTGTCGCCGGCCCGGCCCATGCCCAGATCAAAGCCCAGGGCCATCCATTTCGCCGGCCAAGCCAGACGCACGGACTCCGAACGGTAGGTGTTGCCCAGCGAGCTGGCGACCATCTGGCGTTTCAGTCCCCCCTCGAGCGCTTCATCGAGGACGTCGCGGACCTGGGTCGCGCAGTTGTTGGTGAAATAATCATAGCGATACCGGGCATTTTCCGGTTTGGCCAGAAATTCGAGCCGTGCATGGATTTTCCGCTTCTGGGCCTCATCCAGGTCCAGCCATTGGATGCTGACTCCGCGGCCAGCCCGGCGGTAATAGTCCAGATCCTGTTCCAGCGGCAACGCCGCCAAGACGTAGTTCATCCGGCCTTTCACGAAATTGCCGGCAAATCCGGATTCGGTCGGATCGAAAAAGCCGAAGTTATAGGACATCGGGCGGATGCCATCATCGATGATGATGGCATTGTGGCCAAAGCGTTCCCAGAAAATGGCACCCGGCTGCATGGTCATGACGCCGACCCGCAGTTCGGCCAAGGCTTGGCCGGCAAACAGCAGGCCCAGCATCAAGGCCGCAAATCGGCGCAAGGCCTTATTCGCCATGAATGTTGACGATGAAGCGGTGGATCCGGCGCGAATCGGCATGGCCAACCCGGAAGTGGAAACGGCCGAGGGTCAGCTCTTCGCCGGTTTCCGGGAGGTGACCGATGGCGGCGGCGATGTAGCCGGCGATGGTGTCGTACTCATCATCCGGAAAATCGGCGCCGAACTGCTGGTTGAATTCAGCAATCGGGGTGAGCGCGTCCACAAAGTATTGGCCGTCGGCCTGGGCCGCAATCATCACCGCCTGATTGGCGTCATCATGTTCATCGTCGATTTCGCCGACGATTTCTTCCAGCACGTCCTCGATGGTGATCAGTCCGGACACGCCGCCGTGCTCGTCAATGACGATGGCCATGTGGTTGCGCGACTGCCGGAACTCCTTGAGCAGCACGCTGAGCTTCTTGGACTCGGGAATCAGCACCGCCGGCCGGATCAGGCCGTGAATGTCGCCGGGGCCGTTGTCGACCACCACTCCCCGGAGCAAGTCCTTGGCCAACAGGATGCCGACGATTTCGTCTTTATCCTCGCCGTGAACGGGAAATCGGGAGTGACCGGATTCGACCACCTGACGCATCAGATCCAGAAAGCTGTCCGTAATCGAGAGCGAGACCATCTGGCCGCGCGGTACCATCACATCGGATACCGTCATCTCGGACACCGCCAAGGCGCCTTGCAGGCGTTTCAGGGTATCGGTATCGATCAGGCCGTGTTTGGCGGCGGAATCCAGAATCTCGCGCAGATCGTCGAGGGATTCGGGTTCGCCCGAGAAGGCTTGGCTGAGCTTCTCCAGCCAGGAGCGTTTAAGGGGGGTATTACTGTCCGGGTCGTCTGACATGGGGCTTTGGTCGGAGCCCGGCTCGGCGGGCGTTGGTTACATTCTAACAAAAAGAGCGGAATGGGGCATGGGCGGGGCTATCGGGCGCTCCGGGTGCTATGATTCGATGGCCGGGGGATGCGGTCTTCGTTTATCCACCACCAACGACGAATCAGGAGAAACCTATGAAATGCAAAGGAATTGCCGTAGTTGCTTTTATGCTAGTCACAGCCTCAAATCTGGCATTCGCCAAGGATGTGAAAATCCCCGAGGGCACCAGCGTTAGCTTGCAGGTCTTGGAAAAATTAACCTCGGCGACAGCCACTGAAGGCCAGCGCTTCGATTTGGTGTTGGATGACGACATCCGTGTAGATGGCGAAGTGGTTGTGCCCCGTGGAGCCAAGGCAGTAGGTACCGTCATCACGGCACGCAAGAAAGGATTCATGGGCAAAGCGGGTGAGCTCAACATCCAAATCAACTATGTATTGTTTCGTGATCAGCGTATTCCACTGCGTGCTTCGCAAGGGCGTGAAGGGCAGAGCAAAGTGGGTACGACCGTTGCTTTGACGGTCCTGTTTGGCCCTATCGGCTTGTTGAAACGCGGTCATGACATCGAGGTCAATCCTGGTGTCGTATTGCCGGCAGTGATTGATCAGACCACGACCGTTAGCCTTTAAATATCCGGTATTCTGAAAAAACCCGCCATCCGGCGGGTTTTTTCTTGCTCAAGCAACGGCTTTGCGCTGCAGATACACGAAATAAAGCAGTGGTATCACCACCAGGGTCAACAGGGTGCTGACCAGAATGCCGAAGATGAGCGCAATGGCGAGACCGTTGAAGATGGGGTCATCAAGGATGAAGAACGCGCCCAGCATGGCAGCCAAGCCGGTCAGGGCAATCGGTTTGGCACGCACCGCCACTGATTCAATGACCGCTGCACCCAGCTCCTTGCCTTCGGCAATCGATTGGTTGATGAAATCCACCAACAGAATCGAGTTACGCACGATGATGCCGGCCAGAGCAATCATGCCGATCATCGAGGTTGCAGTGAACTGCGCGCCAAGCAGGGCATGGCCGGGCATCACGCCGATTACCGTGAGTGGAATAGGCGCCATGATGATCAGCGGCACCAGATAGTTCTTGAACTGCGCCACGATCAGAAGATAAATCAGGAGCAGGCCGGCGGCATAAGCCAGGCCCATGTCGCGGAAGGTCTCGTAAGTGATCTGCCATTCACCGTCCCACTTCACGCTGTAGGCGGCATCGGTTTCAGGTTGGCTGATGAAATACTGATTCAGGCTGTCAGCCGTAACGGGCAGATCCGCCAATTGCCCGACCACATCGAACATACCGTACAAGGGGCTGTCGAATTCGCCGGCCTCATCGGCGGTGACGTACACCACCGGCAGCAGATCTTTGTGGTGGATGGCGCCATCCCAGGGCAATTGTTGGACCGTGACTAGCTCAGACAGCGCGATGATGCGTCCGCTTGTGGATTTCACACCCAGCTGCAGGATGCGGTCTATGTCTGTCTGTGCCGAAGCCGGCAGACGCAGGCGGATGGCTTTGGCATAGCGGGAATTGCCGTCTTGCAGATAACTGACATCGGCCCCGTCAACGGCAGCGGTCAGGGTTTGTGCAATGGCCTCGCGGCTGACACCGAGACGTGCCGCCCGGCTTTGATCAATCAGCAGATGTTCGCGCGTGGCGCCGGCAGCCTCCACGGTGCTGTCGATATCAACGACGCCTTCTGTTTTGCGCATGCGCTCCTGCAGTTGCGTGGCGATGCCGCGGCTACGCGCGTAGTCCGGGCCGTAAATCTCCGCGACCAAGGGTGCCATGACCGGCGGACCCGGAGGAACTTCGACGACCTTGAGCGCCGCGCCGTATTTGCGGGCCGCGGCCTGCAGCGTCGGACGCAAGGCCAAGGCGATGTCATGGCTTTGGCGTTTGCGGTCGTGTTTATCGACCAGATTGATCTGCAAATCACCGATCAGCGGGCCTTGCCGCAGGAAATACTGACGCACCAAGCCATTGAAGGTGACCGGTGCCGAAGTGCCGGCATAGGCCTGATAGTTCAACACCTCCGGCAGCTTGTCGACTTCCGCCGCCAGTTCGCCGAGCAGGGCATTGGTCTGTTCCAGCGTGCTGCCTTCCGGCATGTCGATGACCAGTTGGATTTCCGATTTGTTGTCATTCGGCAACATTTTCAGCACCACCAGCTTCACCACGGCCAGTCCGGCCGAGAACGCGAGCAGGGCGGCAATCGAAATCCATAGCATCCGGCGTTTCTTCGGGGCCTCATCGCCGACGATGAAGCGTCGCATCACGCGGTCGGCCATCGCCTGCAGTTTCGAAGTTTTGCCGTCCTCATGATGGTCATGCTCTTTGGCCAGCAATTTCAGGCTCAGCCAAGGCGTTACGATCAGGGCAATCAGCAGCGAAATCAACATGCCGACCGAAGCGTTAATTGGAATCGGACGCATGTATGGGCCCATCAGGCCCGAGACGAATGCCATCGGCAGCAATGCCGCAATGACGGTGAACGTGGCCAGGATCGTCGGCGCACCAACTTCATCGACCGCCAAGGGAATGGATTCCATCAAGCTCTTGCCACCCAAGGCACGGTGCCGGTGGATGTTTTCGACCACCACGATGGCATCATCGACCAGAATGCCGATGGAAAAAATCAGCGCGAACAGGGATACCCGGTTGAGTGTAAAGCCCATCGCCCAGGACGCGAAGAGGGTGATGGCCAGGGTCAGAATGACGGCGCTTCCGACCACCAACGCCTCGCGGCGACCGAGTGCGAACAGCACCAGCAGCACGACGGAGAGCGTGGCGAAAATCAGCTTTTGTATCAGCTTGGCGGCTTTTTCAGCAGCGGATTGGCCGTAATCCCGGGTGATTTCGACCTGCACGCCGTCGGGTATGACGCCGGCTTTCAGGCCGTCCAAACGTTCGCGGATGGCGGCAGTGATATCCGCGGCATTGCTGCCCGGTTTTTTGGCGATGGCCAATGTGACCGCGGGAGCGGTTCCTGACTTGGGTCCGGCGCGGCCGGCAGGGGCGCCGTGCCATACCGTCTGTGTGGCGGGTTCCAGATTCTGTCCGATTCGGGCGACATCGGAGAGGCGGATGGGTTGATCGCCGGAAACGCCGATGACCAGATCGGCGACCTCACCGGTAGTGCCCAGGAAGCTGCCCGCTTGCACTGGATGCGCGCCGCTGGTTCCGACGCGCTCGCCGGCATGACGGGCCTGGTTGCTGGTTTGCAGCGACTGCGCGATTTCATGAACGGACAGGCCGAAAGCGGAAAGGCGGCCGGGATCGAGTTCGACCGTGACGGCTTGCGTGGCT
>CAJAPA010000072.1 GCA_903942465.1 uncultured Gammaproteobacteria bacterium | reverse complement strand
GCCGACATGGATGCGCTGCCGGTCACCGAAAGTTCCGGCCTGCCGTTTCAATCCAAACAGACCGCTGAATTCCGCGGCGAGAAGGTCGGCGTGATGCACGCCTGCGGCCATGATTCGCACACCGCCATTCTGATGGGGGTGGCCGAGGCGATGGCCAAACACAAAGCCGATATCGCCGGGGAAGTCCTGTTCATTTTCCAGCCGGCCGAGGAAGGTCCGCCGGACGGCGAAACCGGTGGCGCCGACCAGATGCTGGCCGAAGGCATTTTCAAATCCTTCAAACCGGAAGCGGTGTTCGGCCTGCATGTTTTTTCCACGCTCAATGCCGGCCAGCTCGGGTATCGTTCCGGTCCGCTGATGGCGGCTTCCGACCGTTTCAACATCGTGGTCAAGGGCCGGCAGACGCACGGTTCACGGCCTTGGGGCGGCGTCGATCCGATCGTGGCTGCCGCCGAAATCGTGACCAGTGCGCAGTCCATCGTGTCGCGCCGGCAGAATCTGACCAAACAGCCGGTGGTGGTCAGCTTCGGTGCCATCAAAGGCGGCATCCGCTACAACATCATTCCCGATTCGGTGGAGCTGATCGGCACCATCCGCACCTTTGACGACGAGATGCGCGCACAGGTGTTCAAGGATCTGGCCAATGTCGCCGAACATGTGGCCGCCGCGCACGGTGCCACGGTGGTTACCAAGATTCCGGACACTATCGGCAATCCGGTTACCGTCAACGATCCGGCCTTGACCGCCAAAGTACTGCCAAGCCTGCAAAAGGTCGCCGGCAAGGATGTTGTGGAGATGACCCTGACCACCGGCGCCGAGGATTTCGCCTATTACGCCAAGGAAGTCCCTGGCTTCTTCTTCTTTGTCGGCGCTACGCCGAAAGGCCAGGATCCGAATACCGCACCCAGCAATCATTCGCCGCAGTTCTTCCTGGATGAGTCCGCGCTCCCGCTCGGCACCCGCGCCCTGCTGCAGATCAGCCTCGATTATCTCGCCGGGACGCCCTGATGTTCGAAGAAAGCCTTCTGGGTAAACCGGCCGAATACACCGGCCGCTATGATCCGCGTCTGCTGTTCCCGATTCCGCGCGCCGATGCCCGTGAAGGCCTGGGCATCCAGATGCCGCTGCCGTTCATCGGCCAGGACATCTGGAACGCCTTCGAATTGAGCTGGCTGGATAAATCCGGCCGGCCGCGCGCGGGTCTGGCCGAAATCGTAGTACGTGCCGACTCCACGCACATCATCGAATCGAAAAGCTTCAAGCTCTACCTCAACAGTTTCAACCAGACCCGGGTCGGCGACAGCGAACGTCTGCGCCAGATGCTGGTGCAGGATCTGTCCGAAGCCTGCGGTGCGCCGGTGAATGTCACGCTGCTGCCGGCCACCGCCAATCATGCCTTCCCGATCGATCTGTTCAACGGTGAAGTCATCGACGATCTGGAAATCGACATCAATTATTACGGCCCGCCGGAGCCGTTGTATCTTTCGGTCAGCGGCGACAACCAGATCAGCGAGTCGCTGGTCAGCCATGTGTTCCGATCCAATTGCCCGGTCACCAACCAACCGGATTGGGCCAGCATCCAGATCCGTTACCTCGGCCGCCGTATCGAGCGCGAAGGCCTGCTGCGCTATCTGGTGTCCTACCGCACCCACAACGGCTTCCACGAAAACTGCATCGAACACATCTTCATGGATCTGATGCGCCAGTGCCGGCCGATGCAGCTGTCCGTCTACGGCCGCTTCACCCGCCGTGGCGGACTCGACATCAACCCCTACCGCTGCACCGAGGGCATGGGCATGCCGGGCAATATCCGCCTGATCCGTCAATAACCATGTAAAACATCATGAAAAAATACGTCTATGCATTCCTGGCCCTGGTATTGGCTCCGGCCGCCGCGGCCGATACCGTCAATTACCAATTACGCATCAGCAACGCTGCCCAGCATACCGCCGAGGTCAGCGCCCGCTTCCCGGCCAGCGCCAAAGCCGATCCCATCGTGCAGTTGCCCAACTGGCGTACCGGCCGTTATGAAATTCTTCCTTTGGCCAATGGCCTGCGCCACGTGGTCGCGAAAACCGCCGACGGCAAGCCAGTGCCGATCCGCAAAACCGACAAGGCAACCTGGCAACTCGCGCTGCCGGCCGGCGTACCCTACACCGTGTCCTATGAGCTGTACGCCAACGAGCTTGGCCTTCGCACCCGGCACATCGATGATTCGCATGCGTATCTGAATGCCAGTGCGGTATTCGTGTACAGCCCGGAATTCCGCACCGCGCCCGTCATCGTCAAGCTCGAGGTTCCGAAGGATTGGCAGTCGCGCTCGGGCATGCCTCAGGGCAATTGCGGCGATTGTTTCACCGCGGACGATTATGATGTGCTGACCGATTCGCCGATCGAAACCGGCATCCACCGCTTTTACAAAACCATGGTTGACGGCAAGCCGATCGAACTGGTGATCTGGGGCGATGGCAATCACGATGGCGAGGCCATGCTGAAGGATCTGGCGGCCATCAGCAAAAACACCAACGCCCTGTTCGGAAGCACGCCGTATGCGCGCTATCTGTATATCGTGCATGCCACCGACGGCGTGCGCGGGGCCACCGAGCATCTGAATTCCACGGTGATCCAAACCGAGCGCTGGAGTTTCCAGCCGCGCAGCGAGTACCTGAAGTTTGCCCGTACCGCCGCCCATGAATTTTTCCACACCTGGAACGTGAAAGCCTACCGCCCGGCCGAAATGGTGCCGTACGACTACCAGAAGGAAAACCATACCAACCTGCTTTGGATTGCCGAAGGACACACCAGCTACTTCGAAAATCTGATTACCCTTCGCGCCGGCGTACAGGATGAAAAGCAGTATCTGGGTGATGTTTCAAGCACGCTGGCTGCTTACCTGCGCACGCCGGGCCGCTTCGAGCAGAGCGCCAATGAGTCGAGCTTCGATGAATGGATACAGCCGGACGGCGACCGTCATGCCAATGCCTCGGTCAGCATCTATCCGAAAGGCGAAATGATCGGTTTGGCCATGGATCTGATGCTGCGCAAGGAAAGCGGCGGCAAAAAAAGTCTGGCCGACGTCCACCGCGGACTTTGGCAGAAACACAAAGTCGTGCAGGGCGGTTTTACCGAGGCCGATGTGTTGGCCTTGCTGCAACAGGTGTCCGGCCGCAGCTGGCAGGATTTCTGGAGCCGTTATGTGATCGGCACCGAAGAGTTGCCGGTGCTGGCACTGTTGAAGGACGCCGGTGTTGAATTCGTGGCCGACAAGAAACCCGATGACGGCAAGCCCTTTTATGCCTGGGGCCTGAGCGTGGCGCCGGGCGAAGACGGCGCGTTCGCAAAAGTGACGGCGGTGGAAAAAGACGGCCCGGCCTGGAAGGCCGGCATCACCACAGGCGATACGCTGATTGCGGTCAACGGCAACCGCTTGAGCGCGAAGAATTTCGCGGCGCGCAGCCAGCAATTCGGCGCCGGCGCATTGAGCGTCGATTACTTTCGCCGGGACGCCAAGGTCAGCACCACGCTCATGCCGAAAACCCAGGACGGCGCCGGCATGAAACTTCAGTTCACCGATAAGCCGACCGCCGCACAGTTGGCCCTGCGCAAAGCCTGGCTTGGAAACTAGCCCGGTGTGTTGAGGTGGCCGGTTTTGGCCACCACTTCTGCCATCGCCAGTTTTTCGATCTCGGTCAGATGCGGGTTCCAGGTGTCCATCAGCAGGATCACACGTGGCGCAGTGCTGCGGTTCCAGGCTTCATGCAGATAGGTGTCGTCGAACGCGAAGCAGGTGCCGGCCTTGCCGGGAATCTCGGTGTCGAGCACCTTCAGTGCGCAGTGTTCAGGCACGATCAGCGGCAGATGCACCACCGAGCGGATGTTGCTGGTGCCGTAATGCGGCAGGATGTGGCTGCCGGCACCGAGCACCGAAAAACAGATTTCCGGCGCATGACCCTCGATACGCACTAGAGGTAGCGATTCCAGCGCCGCCGATGTCTTCGGACAGGCCGCATGGCCCGCATCGTAGCGTATGCCGTGGCGGTAAAAGAAGTAGGCGTCCCAGGCCGGTTGTGCGCCGCCCAGATAATCGGCCGCGCGGTCGTTCTCGCCCAGCGCCAGAAACGGCGACAGCCCTTCCTGTGCTTCCAGCACGGCCGCCGCTTCGGCGCGGATATGGGCAAAAGCCGCTTCCAGCGCTTCGAACCAGGGAAACAGATCCCGCGTGAACACGGGCCTGTCCGGTAATCCGGGGAAATACAGGAAGGTCGGTTGCTGTTTCGGGTTCGGCGATTGCACCGTATCGAAACCGAGCATGCCGCGCACGGCGAGTTCGACACGCTGCAGTCCGTCTGCCGGGAAGCGGGCGCGCAGCGGTGTCATCAAGGCGTCATGGATTTCGTTCCGGCCACGGTTGGCCACACTTATGGCATGTGCGATGGTTTCACTCAGCCAGGGCGGTGTCGTTTCGGAATCCAACCAAAGCCCGGCGCGTTGCGCCTCACTCAGCGCCTGCAGATAGGCTTTGGTCGCTTCGTCATGGCGGTCTTGGCGCTCCAGGCATTGGCCCAGATGCAGGCGTGCCGCATGCATCGCCGGGGCCAGCTGCAGGCATTGCTCGAACGCCGCCGTCGCCTCCGGCCACTGCTCCAGCGCCATCCGGGTCAGCCCCATGCTGCGCCACAGCGCAGCCTTGCCGGGCGCCACCCGCAATGCCACCGAAAGGTGTTCAAGGGCGGTCTCCGGCTTTCCGGCCTGCATGGCGACGCGTGCCAGATGCGTGCGTGCCTCGGCATTGAAAGCATCGTTTTCCAGCACCAGCGCGTAGGCTTTATCCGCCCGCCCGTCGCCGTTCTCGGCGTAGCGTCGGGCCTGTTCGAGCAGGGCTTGGTTCAGTGCCGACATGCTTATTCCTTGATGGCTTCGATGAACAGCGAGTAGTGGCGGTCGCCGTGTTTGGCGCTTGCGACCTGACTGTGTTCGTCCACGCGCAGCGCGGCATGGCTGCTGGCCATGAACGCCGAAGATGCAATGGTCTTGAAGCCGGCGCGCTGCAGGGCCCGTGTCAATGTTTCGTGGTCGTAACCGAATTTATGCGCTTCGAACAGCCAGGCCGGATCCGGCCCGGCACCGGCATACGCGAGAAAGTGCTCCAGGCGCGTGGCCTGGCCGTCGCCAGCGCCCCAGTGTTCGATGCGGTCGCGGAAAAATCCGGTATCGCCGTCCTGATAGGCGGCGATGCACAGGGCGATATCCGGCACCACGATGCGCACCACGCCGCCCGGTTCAAGAATGCGGTGGATGTCCTGCAGCAACGCCATGGCATCGGTCGGGTAAAACAGGTGTTCCAGCAGATGCGAGAGGAACACGTAACGGCATTGGCCATCGACGAAGGGCAGCCCCCACAGCACATTGGTCGACAGCTGCGCCGGGAACACGTCGAGATTGATCCAGCCATCGAGTACGTAAGGACCACTCCCGATATGCAATTGCAGACTGCGGCTGTGCTGGTCAACGCCAAGATTTTTCAGCTGCTGCATCAGATACGGGCCGCGCAGCCCTTGCAGATCGGCGCGCAGCTGTTCGATCAGCTGCTGGATCTGCATCAGGCGCGCGTTGACGGGCGCCGCGCCGCGGGCCCTGGCGGCCTGCTCGGGAAACGGACCGAGGCCGGACAGATCACAGGCCAATTCGAACACCGACTGCATCATCGCCTTGCTGAGCTGGCGGTTGTGTTCGGTCAATGCTGCGAACTCGTCCATGCTCAGAACAGGAAGTAGGTGGACAGGATGTATTTGTCATTGCTCACCGGCTTCTGGCCGATGTGCTGGAACATCCAATACGGGGGGAAAATGACCAGGCGTCCGGCTTTGGCCTGTATGGTGATGCCGAGTTCGGGAAACTCGGTGCCGCCGCCGATTTCGACATCGTTCAAGTACCAGAGGAACACCAGGTAGCGGTGTGCGACCTGGCCGATCGAATCGAAATGCAGCTGGAAGCGTTCTTCGCCGGTGGTCCGGTAACGCTTCATCACCAGTTCGCTGATTTTGTCGGTCATCGGTATCGGAATCGGCAGCTTCAGCGCATCGTTGTACATCGCCGCATGCCGGTGCATATTTTCCAGAATCATGACCCGGAATGCTGCATCCGACAGCGGATCCAGATTCAGTTCGGTCCAGCCGCTGTCCTCATGGCCGGGGCGGACGCCGCGTCCGTTCGGGCGCTGGAAGCGGGCCAGGGCATGGAAGGAGTCCAGCATTTTCCCGCACAGTTCCGGACTGAACGCGCCATCGAACACCTGGATGTGGCGGCTCAAGCGGTCGGTTTCGGTCGGCGTGTTCACGGTAAACTAGTCTTCCCAATAGGCTCTGACAATCATAACCCCTTTCCCATGACCGAAGCGCCGCCGCCTTTGCCGAGCCTGCCGGAAGCCTATCAGGCACTGGCGTCGGGACGCACCGCCGACGTGCTGGCCTGGGCCGGGCGCGCTCCGGCCGAGGGTGTGGCGGCCCTGCCCTGGAAAGCCCTGCGTGCGGTCGCCTTGAGTCTCTCGCAGCGTCCGCAGGAAGCGCTGCCGGAATACCAGTGGCTGTGCGCGAATGAGCCCGGCAATCCGGGACACTGGTCGAATCTCGGCAATTGCCTGTGTGAACTGGAACGTGAACGTGAGGCGCTCGAGCCCCTGCAGAAAGCCCTGTTGCTCGGCGCCACCGAGCCTGCCCTGCATTTCGGCCTGGCCCGCGCCTATGCCGCCGACGGGCAACTGGAACTGGCGCGGCGCCATATCGAAACCGCCATCGCGCGTGATCCGGACGATGCCGAATTTCCGCTGCTGCAGCTGCGCATTCTGCAGGCGCAGGACCGCTGGCCGGAAGCGCAACAGCTCGCCGAACACCTGCAGATGCGGTCTTTGCACGAAGGCCAACGCATCGATCTGGGCTATCTGCTGTTCCGCGGCCAGTGGTATGTGCAGGCCATCGCCCAATTCAGTGCGCCGGTGCAGGATCCTGATCTCGCCATCGATGCCCGCATCGGATTAGTGATGGCCTACGAGCGCACCAACCGCCTGACCGAGGCCGAGGCGCTGCAGGCGACCCTGCACGAAAGCGCCGTGAGCCATCATCCCAAGTTGTTGGACAACTTCCTGCAGATGCAGGCCAAAATGGCCATGCGCCGCAAAGACTATCCTAAAGCCGGCCTGCTGTTCGAACGTATCCTGACGGCGCCGCATGCCGATCCGGTCCTGAAGCTCGGACTGCAATTCGAATATGCGGCGGCCCTGGACAAATGCGGTGATGCCGATGCCGCAATGGCGGTGCTGCAGGCCGCGCATGAACAGCGCCGCCGCCTGGTCGGCCGCAGCCATCCGGCCCTGCAGGACAGCACCGAAGCCTTTGCCGTACTCGAGCAGCCGGTGCCGCCCTGGAATCCGGACCTGCATGTCGCCGATGCGCATGACGATCCGGTGTTCGTGGTCGGCTTTCCGCGTTCGGGCACGACCCTTCTCGAGCAATTGCTGGATGCACATCCCGCGCTGGCGTCCTTCGATGAGCAGCCGTTTCTGCAGCACGTGGTCCGGCGTCTGGACCTCGAAGGCGTCGATGTGGCGACGGCCATCGGGGCATTGACACCCGAACAGGCGATGGCGACACGAGCCGCCTATTTTGCCGAAGTCGCCGGCGTGGTTGCCGATGCCGGACAGCGGCGGGCGGTGGACAAAAACCCGCTGAACATGGTGCGTCTGCCCCTGCTGCAGAATTTGTTTCCGCGCAGCCGCGTCATCCTGGCGGTGCGCCACCCCTGCGACGTGGTGCTGAGCTGCTACATGCAGAACTTCCGGGCTCCGGCGTTTGCGCTGACCTTCGAAACCCTGGAAAGCACCGCACGCATGTATGACCGCGTGTTTGCGCATTGGTATGCCGCCGCCGAACGGCTGCAGCTGCCGGTACTGACCTGGAAATACGAAGACCTGGTGGCCGACACCGAAGGCCGTGCCCGTGTGCTGTTCGAATTCCTGCAACTGCCCTGGCAGGACTCGCTGCTGGCCTTCACCGAACGCGCCAAAGACAAGGGCGCCATCAAGACGCCTTCGTATCAGCAGGTGGTGGAGCCGGTCAACGCCCGTTCCATCGGGCGTTGGCACGCCTATCAGCGGCACTTCACGCCGGAAGTGATAGCGCATTTGGAGCCGTGGATTACCCGCTTCGGTTACTGAGCCGCCTGCGACGCAATCCACGCGTCCATGTGTTTTTCCAGTGCGTCGAGTGGAATAGAGCCGGTACCGAGAACTTCATCGTTGAAAGCGCGCAGATTGAAACGGCTGCCGAGGCGGCCTTGGGCGCGCGCCCGCAGTTCTGAAATCTTCAGCTGGCCGATTTTGTAGGCCAGCGCCTGTCCGGGCCAGCCGATGTAGCGGTCGATTTCATTGACGATGTCCTGCTCGGTCTTCGGGGCATTGGCTTTGAAGTAATCGATGGCCTGCTGGCGCGTCCAGCCTTTGGCGTGCATGCCGGTATCCACCACCAGTCGTACCGCCCGCCACATTTCGTAGGTCAGTTGGCCCATGCGGTCATACGGGTCATCGTACAGGCCCATGTCGTAACCGAGCTGTTCGGCATACAGCCCCCAGCCTTCACCGTAGGCCACGAAGTAGGCAGTACGCCGGAACATCGGCATTTCCGGCAGCTCCATGCCGCGTGCGAATTGGAAGTGATGGCCGGGCACGGCTTCATGCAGGCTCAGTGCCATCATTTCCCATTTCGGCCGGACTTCCGGTTTGTACAGATTCACATAATAGAACCCGGCCCGACTGCCATCGGTGGCTCCCGGCTGATAATACGCAGTCGTTGTGTCCGGTGCGATGCTGGCCGGAATCGCCCGTACGCCATAGGTCATGCGCGGCAATACGCTGAAGACTTTCACCAGTTCCGGATCGATGCGTTTCGACATTGCTTGATAGGCCTCGAGCAAGGCCTCCGGGGATTTATAGAAGAAGCGCGGATCGCTGCGCAGGAAGTTGAAGAATTCCGGCAGGCTGCCTTTGAATCCTGTTTCGG
Source organism: uncultured Gammaproteobacteria bacterium (assembly GCA_903942465.1). Lineage (GTDB taxonomy): Bacteria > Pseudomonadota > Gammaproteobacteria > Xanthomonadales > Xanthomonadaceae > Arenimonas. The sequence goes on along the minus strand of CAJAPA010000072.1, from coordinate 3,786 downwards.
CCTTGACCGCTTCCATGCGCGCGCGGATGCGTGCGACTTCCTTCAGGCCGATGCCGTGAATTTCATCGGCGCTGATATCGGTGGTGGTGTAATAACGCGCCAACAGGTCGTAGTAGGCTTTTCCGTCAGGCAAGCCGGCGGCAGCGATGCTGCTGCGCGTGGCTGCCAGGTATTCATCGTTGAAATAGCGCCCGAGTGCGGCATAAGCCGGCACGACTTTCCCGCTGATGACCGCACGCGCTTCCTTGGACAGGGCCGCGCGCTGCGTGGCGGTGAACGATTCCGGATAGCGTTTGAACGGCGCATAGAAGCCGCTTTTCTCCGGATCGGAAACGACCTGTGCCGCGATCTGCGCCGGCACCCGGGTCATAATTGCCTTCGGCGGCGTCCGCCCGCTCCGCACGCCTTCACGCATCAGTGTGATGTTCTGCTCGATCAGGGCCGGCAGTGCATTCAAGCGTGCCAGCCAGTCGCGGTAATCCTTTTCTGTGGTGAAGGCCAGCAGCTCAGTGATGCCGTCGGCGGTCTGCACCCCGCCCTGGTGGGTCATCGGCATCAGGTATTCGCGGAACGGCTGGCGTTCGATGTCTTTCTTCAGCAGCCATTCGAAAGTGTCGTAATGGAGTTGGTCCGCTGCACTCAGGCTCTTGCGCTCGATGGCGTGCAGGCGGTCCATGGCGGCGCGATCGGCGGCCTCGCTGTCGGCAATCGCCTTCAGGCTCAGATCGGACCAACGGTCGTTGAAGCGTGTGTCGCCATTGTAGGAGGCGTTCTCCGGGCTTTCGCGCATGCCGCGCTCCCACTCGTCGGCGAACAGCCGGTGCAATGCGGGGTTGCCTGTATCGGCATGTGCTGCCGGTATCAGGGTGAAGAGCAGGAACAAAAGGGCCGTAAATCGCATCAGTGAGCCTCCCTGGTTGGTTTCCAAAGTGTATCAGCAACGGCCGAAAAAAAACCGCAGCCCGGAGGCTGCGGTTTTGGGTTCCGATGGTGGATTATCAGAAATTGACGGTCAGGCTCGTCCAGTAGTAACGGCCGACGGTGTCGAAAGTGCGTTCGTCGGTGTTGCCGTTCAGCGAGTTGTTCTGGTACAGAATCGGCGGTTGCTTGTCGAACAGGTTGTCAATGCCGAAACGCAGCTTGACCTTGTCGATGGAAACGCCGGCCTGCAGGTTGTGGTAGGTCACCGCGCCGATGGAGAACTGGCAACCCGGGCTGCCGGAAGGCAGGCCGAGGTTGGCGCAGGTACCGTCCGGTTCGGTGCTGCCGACGGTGAAGCCGTCAACATAACGCATGGTCCAGGACACGTCGAAGATGTCCTTGCTCCAGCCCAGGTTGCCGAGGGCGCGCCACTGGCTGTAGTTGCCGAGGCCGCCGTTGGCCGAAGACAGGAACGTACCGGCATTTTCCTGCTGTTGCAGCACCACGCCGTTGTAGATCACGTCCACGTCAAACTTATCGAGGTAGGTTGCATCCAGGCTGGCACGGAACTTGCCGAACGAGGTGTCCTTGCGGTACTTGAAGCCGATGTCCACGCCGGAGGTGTCGTACTTGCCGACGTTGGCTTTGCGGTCGAAGATGATTTCCATTTCACCGTTCGGGCGCCGGCTGAACAGCGAGCACAGCGGCGACGGGTTGGCGGCGGTGCTGTTGAAGCAGATGTTCAGGATGTTCTGCGAACCGATCGGATTGATGGCGCCGTCAAGCTTGGCGTTCCAGAAATCGACCGTGGTCGAGAAGCCATCGAACCAGGACGGCTCATACACGAAGCCGACCGTGATCACTTCGCCTTCTTCCGGCTTCAGGGTGGCGTTGCCGCCCTTGATCGCGTTCAGCTGGGTGTCGGTCTGGCCGAACGAACCGTCGGCGACGACATTGGTACAGGCCGGGTTGGTCGAGAGGCCGCCGCCGGTCTGGGTGATGCCGTTACAGGGATCCGCGAACGTATCCGACGACGCGAACTGGCCGCCATACAGATCGTTGATGGTCGGTGCGCGGAACACTTCGGCGTAGGTGCCGCGGAACAGCAGCTGTTCCGACGGACGCCATTCCAGACCGAGCTTGCTGTTGATCGAGCTGCCGAAAGCCGAATAATCCGACCAGCGGGTGCCGATCGAGGCATTGAAGGTTTCGGTGACCGGAATCAGTACTTCGCCGTAGATTTCCTTGACGGTCAGCTCGCCCTTGGTCGGTGCGGTACACAGTTCCGAGGAAATGCCGCAGGTGTAGCCGGCGGTCGGATCGATGATGGCCGCATCGAAGGGGTTGAAGTCGAGGAAGTTCTTGCGGTATTCGACGCCCACGGCGGCTTGCACGGTGCCGGCGCCGAGTTCGAACAGATCGCCGCTGAAGTTGGCCTGGAAGCTCTTCTGGGTTTCCACCGACTTGTGGATGACATCGAGGCTGATGGCATCCAGCGCCGCCAGCTGGGCTTGACCGGCTGCGGTGCTGGGGTCGAAGTTGCCGACGAAGTCGATCGGCGTGCAACCCGGAATCGCGGTGGTGAAGGTGCCGTCGGTGTAGCAGACACCACCCTGTGACGGGCCGAGACCTTTGGCCAGAGCGGCGTAGTCGATGTAGCCTTGGTTATCGTTTTCCTGATTGATCTTGCCGTAACCGACGTTGAAATCCCAGGACCAGGAGCTTTCGCCGATATCGCCTTTCAGTCCGGCGTTGAATTGCGACACATCGGTCACGTATTCATAGCGGCGGTTGCCCAGACGGCTCAGACGCAGGCGGATGTCGAACACATCCTGGCCCCAGACGTTGTACTGGTTGTACTGCGACAGCGAAATGCCATCGGACAGGCCATCGAACGGCAGCGGTGCGATCTGCGAGGCCGAGCGGGTTTTGTTGGCAAAGGCATCGACATAGGCGGTGACGTTGTCGGTGATATCGAAGTTGGCGGTCACGAACAGACCCGAGCGTTCCTGCGGGGTGAGTTGCAGATTGCCGACGGCCTGGTAGTTGAACGCGTCACGTCCGAAGTTCCAGCAGCGGAAATCGCCGGTGGAGGTACCCGGGTTGGCCGGATTCAAGGTCACCGAGCCGCAGGGATAGCCGGTTACGAAATAACGACCGGTAATGGCGCGGCTGGAGCCGCCCTGCACCACACCGGTGCTGGAGGTCGAGCCCAGCGACAACGCATAGTAGGAATAGGCGCGGGCCGAGGCGCGCACTTCATCCTGCTTGTTATAGTTGGCGCTGACGATGATGTTGCCGCGATCACCCGAGGCACCCCAGGTAACGCTGGCGCCTTGGCGCTGGCCGTCGTGGCGCGAGGAAATGCCGAAATCGACACGGGCTTCAAGGCCGTCGAAATTGGATTTCAGGATGAAGTTGACCACGCCGCCGACCGCGTCGGAACCGTAAATCGCGGAGGCGCCGTCTTTCAGCACTTCCACGGTCTGCACCATCGACATCGGGATGGCGTTGACGTCGCGGGTGACGATACGGCGGCCGTTGACCAGGATCAGGGTGCGCTCGTCGCCGAGGCCGCGCAGGGATACGGTAGCGGCACCGGTGCCGCCGCCGTTATTGACGGCCGGGTTGGTGGCGGCGCCGGCGACGGCAGGAATATCCTGCAGGAAGTCGCCGATGGTGAGCGCGCCGGTCTTGTCGATGGCTTCGCGTTCAAGTTGGAATACCGGGCTGGCGGTTTCGGCATCCACGCGCTTGATGCGCGAGCCGGTCACCTGCACGGTGTCGATGGTTTTGGCAGCTTCCTGGGCCTGGGCAACAGGAGCCAGCATGGCGCCGGTGCCCAGAATCAGGGCACTGTGCACT
>CAJAPA010000071.1 GCA_903942465.1 uncultured Gammaproteobacteria bacterium | reverse complement strand
CTACGATAATCGTTATGACGATCGTTATGGTTATGGCCACTTTGATACCGCCCGTGTCGTGCATGTGCAGCGGCTGGGCAACAACGGCCGCGATTACCGCCGTAACTGCGGCCGCTATGACCGCGACAGCGGCCTGAATGAAGGTGCCGTGGTCGGCGCCGTGATCGGCGGTGTCATCGGCAATCAGGCCGGACGCGGTGATGGCCGGGTTGCGGCCACCGTCGCCGGTGCCGCCATCGGCGGTCTGATCGGCCAAAGCATCGACCGCGATTCGCGCGGCGGCTACGACCGCCATGTGGTGGAATGCCGCGGCGATGGCTGGAACAATCGCAGCAGCGATTACCGCGTGACCTACCGCTACCATGGCCGCAATTACACCACCATCATGCCGTATCACCCGGGCAACCGCGTCCGCATCCGCGTGGATGCCGTGGCCTACAACGACCGAAGGGCCGGTTACCGTTACTGAGCCGGATTGTGCCGGAACAGCGCGCCCAAGCGCTGTTCCATGGCGGCCGGACGGCGTGACAGGGCGTTGCTGGGGCTGAAGGTGATTTCGCCCAGATACAGCGCGCCATCGGCGCCGATGAAGAAATCGACGCGGGCAAAAGCATAGGGCGCGGCGATGGCCAGCGCCGCGGTTTTCATGAACTCCGGATCGGCCGGCATCAGCGGGTCCTTGATCCGTTCCAGGGCGTCCATTTGCAGTTCATCCGGACGGAAATCGGCATCCAGCCAGGTGACCTGCATCGGATCGGCATTCTTGTCGAACAGCTCGATGCAGCCGATCTGGCCATTGATCACGTACACATTCCAGGACACCGACGGCTTGCCGTCGCAGACATCGGCTTCCAGCATCAGCCGGCGTGGAATGCTGGCGTACCACCATTCGCCGTCCTGCAGGCCATAGACCTGCTTCAGCCAGTTCCGGCCTTCAGCTTCCAGATCCGCGCGTTGCTCGTCCGTGAGCGGGTAGGTGATGGCCTTGAACAGGCCGCTGCCGTGATTGGCTTTCAGGTAATAGCGGCCGGGCGCGATGCGGTCATTGCGCGGCAACTGCGGCGTGTCCGAATACCAGATCAGCGGCGGGCAGTGCAGGCGATCGCGCAGGGCTTCGGGAATGAAGCGGCCGGTCAGCATTTTGTTGCCGGTTTCCGGCACTTTGATGCTGCCGAAAAATTTATGGCGGAAAATGATCTCGTTGAAGCCCTTGGGATCGACCATGTCCGGATACACGCCGAAACGGTCGTGGTAGCCGAACATGGCATTGGTCAGCGCACGCAGAAAGTTCGCGCTTTTATAGGCATCGATGCCGCGCCGGAATCCGGGCTTGGCATTGCGTCCATAGGGTCCTTCGGGGTCGGCCATGACCAGCGCCAGCTGGCGGACCGCTTCGGCATAAGCCGGTTGCATGGGCTCGGGAATCAGGGCCATTGCAGTTCACCCTTCAGCACGCTGCGGCAATCCCCGCCGACCCAGACCGCATTCTCGGCATCCAGTTCCAGCGTCAGCACGGCATCGCGGCCGATTTCCCGGCCTTGGCTGACCCGGTAGCGGTGACCCAGCGCGGCGAGTTGTCCGGTTTCCTGCAAAAATGCGGCGATGGCGGCATTGGCCGCGCCCGAGGCGGGGTCTTCGGCAATGCCCACGCCCAGCGGAAACGCCCGCACCACCAGACCTTCCGCGGTGCGGGCGAAAATACACAGACCCAGACTGCCGGTTTCCCGTGCCAGCGCGGCAATGGCGTAACTGTCGGGCTGGAATCCGCGCACCGTTGCTTCATCGCCGAGTTGCGCCAGCCACCAGCGCCGGCCGCCTTCGACCAGTGCCGGCTTCAGATCGGTCCATAGCGCCACCGGCAGCACCGGTTTGAACAGGGCATCCCCCGGGTCGGCATAGCGCACCAGGCGCGAGCTCGGAACGCGCACGCTGTAGGCGTTGTCGGTGGCTGCAGGCTGGACCCGGATCGGCAGAATGCCGGCCTGGCACTCCTGACGCAGAATGCCCGCAGTCGCGCTGACCCGTCCGGCGTCCAGCAACGCATGTGCGGTGCCGATGCTGGGGTGTCCGGCAAAGGCGATTTCCTTTTGCGTGGTGAAAATACGCACGCGGTAATCGGCATCGGGTGTGCTGGCTGGCAACACGAAGGTGGTCTCGGCCAGATTCAGCCAGTGCGCGATGTGCTGCATGTCGGCATCCGAAATGCCTTCAGCATCCAGAATCACCGCCAGCGGATTGCCGGCCCCGATACGGGGCGCGAACACATCACAATGCGAAATGGCATAGGCGGGCATGCGCGGCTCCGGTAAAACCTGATTATAGGCCAGGCTCAGCGTTGTTTCAGAACGGCAATCACCTCGGCCAGTGCCACATCCTTGCACTGCAGCAGCACCAGCAGGTGATACAGCAGGTCGGCGCTCTCGTTGCACAGGGCGGTTCTGTCCTCGGCCAGCGCGGCAATCACCGTTTCCACCGCTTCCTCGCCGACTTTCTGCGCCACTTTCGGCAGACCCTTGTCCATCAGGCGCCGGCTATAGCTCGCCTGCGGATCGGCCGTGCGTCGGGCCGCGATACGCCGCTCAAGCTCGGCCAGGAAATACCGCGGGGCAGCCGGAAAGCAGCTGTCGCGCTGCAGATGGCAGGTCGGGCCCTGCGGACGGGCCTGCACCAGCAGACTGTCGTTGTCGCAGTCGGTTTCGATGCCTTCCAAGCTCAGAACATGTCCGGAGCTTTCGCCCTTGGTCCACAGCCGGTTGCGGCTGCGGCTGAAGAAGGTCACCTGGCGGCTGCGCAGAGTTTCCGCCAGCGCGTCGGCATTCATGTAGCCGAGCATCAGCACCTGGCCGGTATCGGCGTCCTGCACGATGGCCGGCAGCAGGCCGTTCTGTTTGGTCCAGTCGAGCTGGTCGAGTCGGAGCGAGGTCATAAGCGGATGGCGATTCCCTGTTGGGCCAGTTCCTGCTTGAGCGCGGGAATGCTGACCAGGTTGCGGTGGAAGATGCCGGCGGCCAAGGCGCCGTCGACATCGCAGTGTTTGAATACATCGTGGAAATGCTGCGCGCATCCGGCGCCGCCGGAAGCGATCAGCGGTACCCTGCAGCGTTCGCGTGCCGCCGACAGCTGCACCAGATCGAAACCGTCGCGGGTGCCATCGCTGGCCATGCAGTTGAGCACGATTTCACCGGCGCCGCGTTGCTGGACCTCCCCGATCCAGTCCAGGGTGCGCAGACCGCGCTCGCGGGTGGTGTCCGGATTGCCGGTGTGGCTGCGCACACGCCATTGACCGTCGGCATCCTGCAGCGAGTCGATACCGACCACCACGCATTGGCTGCCGAAGCGTTCGGCCAAGCTGCCGATCAATTCGGGCTGTTCCAGCGCCGGCGTGTTGATGGAAATCTTGTCCGCGCCGGCGGCCAGCACCTGTTCGGCCTGCACCAGGGACCGGATGCCGCCGGCCACGCAGAACGGAATATCGATGCAGCGGGCGACTTGGGCGACCCAATCCGGGGCCACGCCACGTTGCGCGGTGCTGGCCAGAATATCGTAGAACACCAGTTCGTCGATGCCTTGCGCGCTGTAGCGTTCGGCCAGTTCCAGAATATCGCCGACATCTTCGTGATCCCGGAATCGCACGCCTTTGACCACCCGTCCATCGGCGACATCCAGGCAGGCGATGATGCGTTTTTTCAACATGCCAGGGCCTCGCTGAGGGTGAAGCGGCCTTCCAGCAAGGCGCGCCCAAGGATGGCACCGGAAACACCAAGTGCGGCGACCGCCTGCACATCACTCAGCGCGCTGACCCCGCCCGAGGCCTGCACCTGCAAGCGCGGCCAACGGCTGCGCAGGTGTCGGTACAGCGCGAGGTTATAGCCACTGAGCACGCCGTCGCGGGCGATGTCGGTGCACAGCACATGGCATAGACCGGCATCGATGTAGAGCGCGATGGCCGCATCCAAAGCCAGACCGGTTTCGGTCCAGCCATGACTGGCACACAACCACTGCCCCTGTTCATCGGCGCGCACATCCAGCGCCAGCGTCAAAGCCTCGGGTCCGAAATCATCAAAGGCGGCGCGCACGAGTTCCGGCGCCTTCAGCGCCAGTGTACCGATCACGATGCGATCGATGCCGGCGGCATGCAGGGCGTCGATATCAGTGCGCGAACGGATACCGCCGCCGGCCTGGATGCGCAGTCCGGTGCTGGCTTTGATGCGGCCAATCAAACCGGCCAGGCTAAAGCCGCCGATGCGGGCGGCATCCAGATCGACCAGATGCAGCCAGTGCGCACCGTCCCGTGCATACTGCTGCGCCAGGGCCAGCGGATCGGCGGGGTAAGTGGTCTGCTGCGCGTAATCGCCCTGCTTCAGACGCACTACGCGGCCGTCACGGACATCAATGGCGGGAATGAGGGTGATCATGCCGTGATGCCCAGAAAATTCGCCAACAAATGGCTGCCTTGCGGGCCCGAGCGTTCCGGGTGGAACTGCACGCCGTAAAAATTTCCCGAACGCACCACCGCCGGAAACGCCTGTCCGTGCGTGCAGCGCGCCAGGGTGGCATCGGAATCGTCGGCGGCGTAGGTGTG
>CAJAPA010000070.1 GCA_903942465.1 uncultured Gammaproteobacteria bacterium | reverse complement strand
GGGGCCGAGGCGCCGGCAGTCACCCCGATGCGGACCGCTCCCTCCAGCCATTCCGGACGGATGTCGTCGGCACCGTCGATCAGGTAGGCGCGTGCACCGTTCTTTTCCGCCAATTCGCGTAAACGATTGGAGTTGGAGCTGTTCACCGAGCCGACCACGAAGATGAGGTCGCACTGGCCGGCCAGTTCACGCACCGCGTCCTGCCGGTTCTGGGTGGCATAGCAGATGTCGTCGTGACGCGGGCCCTCGATTTTGGGAAAGCGGGAGCGCAGCGCCGCGATGACATCGCGGGTTTCATCGACCGAGAGCGTGGTCTGGGTGGTGAACGCGAAGTGTTCCGGCTGGGATACCTCGAGATTCATCACGTCTTCGATATCCTCGACCAGATAGATGTTGCCGCGCGCGCCGTGGCTGAGCCACTGGCCCATGGTGCCCTCCACCTCCGGATGCCCCTCATGCCCGATCAAGACCACATCGCGGCCGGCACGGCAGTGCCGGGTCACTTCGATGTGCACTTTGGTTACCAGCGGACAGGTGGCGTCGAACACCTTCAAACCGCGGGCCTCCGCTTCACGGCGGACCGCTTGCGGCACGCCATGGGCACTGAAGATGACCGTGGCCCCGGCCGGAACCTCATCGAGCTTTTCCACGAATACCGCGCCGCGGGCGCGCAGATCGTTGACCACGAACTGGTTATGCACGACTTCATGGCGAACGTAAATCGGTGCCCCCAGCATATCCAGCGCACGATTGACGATTTCAATGGCGCGGTCGACGCCGGCACAGAAACCCCTCGGGTTGGCAAGTACGATATTCACGGCGACTCCGGCGTCCTGACGGGCACGAAACTGAAAACAATCAAAAGCACGGCAGCGACGGTGATGGCCGAATCGGCCAAGTTGAATACCGGCCAATGGAAATCGCGCCAGTACCAATGCACGAAATCGACGACATAGCCGAAACGCACACGGTCAATCAGATTGCCTATCGCACCGCCGACAATCAATGCCAATGGCAGTGCCATGCGCCAATCGCTCCGCGGCTGCTTGGCCAGCATTACAACACATACGGCTGAAATGATTACAGCCAAGGCGCTGAACAGCCATTGCTGCCAGCCGCCGGCATCGGCCAGAAAACTGAAAGCAGCACCGGTGTTGTGGACCAGCGTCCAGTTCCAGAAGCCGGGAACCACTTCCTGCGGCACACCATAGGTCAGCGCCGACAGTGCCCACTGTTTGCTGATCCAATCCAGCACGATGATGGTCACCGAAAGTCCGAGCCAAGGTAATGCGTTTTTGCGATCGCTCATCAGAAAAACCTCCTGGTTTCGCCCGTTCCGCGCACGTTGCCGATACAGCGTCCGCACAATTCCGGGTCTTCGGCATCGACTCCGACACTGGCACTGTAATGCCAGCAGCGCACGCATTTGCCATGAGCGGAAACCTCGGCCAGCACCTTGAACGATGTACCCTCGACGGACACGGCCTGCGCGGATGCCGCTGACAGCGGTGCCAGCTTGAGCTGCGAGGTAATGAACAGGAAACGCAGTTCATCGGCGGTATCCGGCAAGGCGGAAAGCACCAAATCATCGGCATAAACCATGACCTCGGCCTGCAGGGCCGCACCCAATTTGCCCTCGGCACGCATCGGTTCGAGCACTTTGCCGACCGCATCGCGCATGGCCAGCAATTGCTGCATGGCGGCACCATCACCGTTCAGATAGGCGCCGTCAGCAGGCAACAATCCGTCGATCGCGGCATTGTCCTGCAGGAAGATGCTTTCGCTTCCGGCGCCCGGAATCTGCTGCCAGATTTCTTCGGCGGTGAAGCTCAAAATCGGCGCCAGGGCACGGACCAGAACCTGCACGATGGCATGCATGGCGGACTGCGCGGAACGGCGGCCGAGACTGTCCACCGGCATGGTGTAAAGACGGTCCTTGGTGACATCGAGATACAGCGCGCCCATTTCATTGCTGCAGAAATTCTGCAGGCTGGCGACAACACGCGCGAAATCATAATCGGCATAGGCTTGGCTCACGCGCTCATGCAGCTGACGGGCCTTCGCCATCGCCCACTGATCGAGCAGCAGGCAGTCGGCTGGCGCCACGGCATGCATGGCTGGATCGAATCCGGACAGATTGCCGAGCAGGAAGCGGGCGGTGTTGCGGATACGGCGATAACCATCGGCGCTGCGCTTGAGGATGTCATCGGATACCGACATCTCGTTGCGGTAATCGGCACTGGCGATCCACAGGCGAAGTACATCGGCACCGAGCTTGTCGATTTCCTTCTGCGGCTCGACCGTATTGCCGATCGACTTGGACATTTTCTTGCCCTGCGCATCGACGGTGAAGCCGTGCGTCAGCACCTGCCGGTAAGGAGCGACGCCATCCATCGCCACGCCGGTCAGCAGCGAACTCTGGAACCAACCACGGTGCTGGTCGGAGCCTTCCAGATACAGATCGGCCGGTTTCGACAAGCCATCGCCCGGACGCGCGGCAAGCACCGCCTGATGGGTCACACCGGAATCGAACCAGACATCGAGGATGTCGGTGATTTTGTTGTAATTGGCGGCATCGCCACCGAGAAGCGTTTCGGGTACCAGATCGAACCAGGCATCGATGCCGGAATCCGCGACCAGATCAGCGACCTTGCGCATCAACACCACCGAATCTGGGTGCGGCTCGCCGGTGATTTTGTCGATGAACAACGCAATCGGCACACCCCAGGTGCGTTGACGCGAAATGCACCAGTCCGGACGGCCGTCGATCATGCCTTTGATCCGGGCCTGGCCCCAGTCGGGAATCCAGCGCACGCCATCGATGGCGTTCAGTGCGTCATCGCGCAGGCCGGCCTGCTGCATGGAGATAAACCATTGCGGCGTGGCGCGGAACGCTACAGGGGTTTTATGGCGCCAACAATGCGGGTAGCTGTGGGTGAGTTTGGAAAACGCCAACAGCACACCACGCTCGCGCAGCAACTCGACGATGCTGTCGTTGGCTTTCCAGATGTGCTGGCCGGCGAAAATTTCGGTATTCGGCAGATATACCCCTTTGCCATCGACCGGATTGAGCGTTTCAATGCCGTATTTCTGGCCGACCGCGAAGTCTTCCTGACCGTGGCCGGGGGCGGTATGTACGGCGCCGGTACCGGCATCGGTGGTGACATGATCGCCCAGAATAATCGGCACGGTGCGTGCATAAAACGGATGTTGAAGCTGCTGATGTTCAAGCGCCGCACCCGTTGCGCGGCCAAGGATATCAACCGTGGTGACGCCGTAACGCGCCAAGGCGGATTCCGCCAACGCTTCGGCAAGCACCAGCAGGCCATTCGGACCGCGCACCAGGACATAGTCGACTTCCGGCCCGAGGGTGACTGCCATGCTCGCCGGCAGCGTCCATGGCGTGGTGGTCCAGATCGGCACGGCCACCGGCGCTGCGGCATCGACCCCGAAGGCTTTTGCCACCGCCGACGAATCGAGCGCGGCATAGGCCACATCCACCGCCGGCGAGGTTTTGTCGGCGTATTCGATTTCCGCCTCGGCCAAAGCCGAACCGCAGTCGAAGCACCAATGTACCGGCTTTACACCACGCGCCAGATGGCCGCGTTCGGTGATTTTGGCCAGACTGCGCAGCATCTCGGCTTCAAAAGCGAAATCCATGGTGCGATAGGGGTTTTTCCAATCACCCAGAACGCCGAGTCTCTGGAAATCCTTGGACTGGCCGGCAATCTGCTCGGCAGCGTACTCCCGGCACTTCTGACGGAATTCGCGGGCATCGAGTTTCACGCCGACTTTTCCGTGTTTCTTCTCCACCGCCAACTCAATCGGCAGACCATGGCAATCCCAACCCGGAACGTACGGGGCATCGAAGCCGGCCATCATTTTGGATTTGACCACGATATCCTTCAGCACTTTGTTGACCGCGTGACCGATGTGGATATTTCCGTTGGCATAAGGGGGGCCGTCGTGCAGCACGAAGACCGGCTTGCCGGTGTTGCGGGCGCGCACCGCGGCATAGAGATCCTGTGCCTGCCAGTGCGCCAGCATGACCGGTTCACGCTTGGGCAAATCGCCGCGCATGGCGAAATCGGTCTCCGGCAGACTGATGGTGTGTTTGTAGTCCTTGCTGTTTTCCTGCGTGCTCACGCACATTCTCCTAAAGTCCGGCGTGCAAGAACCTCGCGCGCCTGTGCAGCATCCCTGTCCATCTGACGCACCAGCGCATCCAGATCATCGAATTTCTCTTCGTCACGCAGCTTGCACACGAACTCCACCCGCAGGTGTTTGCCGTAAAGATCGCCATCGAAGTCGAACAGATGCGCTTCAAGCAGCGGCTCGCGTCCGTTCACGGTCGGGCGCGTGCCGAGGCTGGACACCCCGGCAATCGGTCCGTTGCCGACGCCGTGTATCCAGGTCGCATAGATGCCCATCAGCGCAGGCTTGCGACCCTGCAATCGGATGTTTGCGGTCGGATAGCCAAGCGTACGGCCGAGCTGTTTTCCGCGCACGACACGGCCCTCGATGACATAAGGACGGCCGAGCTTCAGCGCCGCTTCCTGCAGCCGGCCGGCCTGCAGATCGGCACGGATCAGCGAACTGGAAATGCGTTCATCCTGCCGCATCTGGGGCTGCACGCCCTGCGCTTCGAAACCATGCACCGCGCCGAGCTCCTGAAGCATGCCCAGATCCCCGCGCCGGCCTTTGCCGAAGAAGAAATCCGGGCCGACAAGGACATGTCGAGCATTCAGGCGCTGTGCCAGCAGCTCTGCGATGAAGGCCTCGGCCGATGTGTCGGCCAAGGCCTGATTGAAGCGGAGCAGGCCGACGGCGTCGGCACCGGCATCACGCAGGGCCCGGAATTTCTGCCGGGCGCGGATCAGCCGCGGCGGCGGGTTGGCTTTTCCGAAAAATTCACGCGGCAGCGGCTCGAAGCTGACCACCACCAGATCCAGATTCGCGGAATCGGCAAGACGGCGGGCTTCGTCCATCAGGTAACGGTGACCGAGATGCAATCCATCGAACGCGCCGATACAGACCACGCTTCCGCGCGGACTGACCCGTGGCCCTGAGAAATCCCGGAATAATACTGTCATGACCTATGAATTATAGCTGTTTCCGGCCTCAGACTTCACGCAAATGACGCAGACGCAGGCCGAAAATAAAGTGCGTCGCCAAATAGGCGGCGGCGCCCGCCGCCACCGCCGCTACCAGCCAGAGCAGCCGGAAAAGACCATGCAACTGGCCCCAGTCGCCGATTTGGGTACGCACCGCCCAGACCACCGCCCACATGACCGCGGCGGCGCCGAAAATCCGCAGCATCCAGACCAGCCAGCCCGCCTCGGGGCGGTAAGCGCCTTCCCGGTGCAGGAGCCAAGCCAAGGCCGCGGCATTGAATATCCCGGCTATCGCCGTGGCCAGCGCGATGCCGGTATGGGCATAAGGCAATCCGGCCCAGCGCATCACGGTGACGAAGGATGCGATCAGGACCACGTTGACCAGCACCGTCCATACCGCGACTTTCATCGGCGTCTTGGTGTCATGACGCGAATAGAAGGCCGGCAGCAGCACCTTGGAGAGCATGAAGGCCGGAATGCCGATGCTCATGGCGGATACCGCCAGGGACACCATATGGGTATCTTCAGCGGTGAATTTGCCGTGCTGGAACAAGGTGGCGCAGAGAGGTTCGGCCAGAGCCACCAGACCGACGGCGGCCGGTATGCCGATCAGGCAGACCATTTTCAGCCCCCAGTCCAGCGCGTGGTTGTAGCCCTCGCGGTTTTCGGCGGCATGCTGGCGCGACAGATGCGGAAGGATGACGGTGCCGATGGCAACGCCGAACAGACCCAAGGGGAATTCGGTCAGCCGGTCGGAATAATACAGCCAGCTTTGGGCGTTGACGACCAAGGCTGAAGCAAACACGGTACCGACCAGGAGGTTCAGCTGGGCCACGGAGGATGAGAAAATGGTCGGCAGCATCAGTTTGAACACCCGCTGCACGCCGGGATGTTTGAAATCCAGGCGCAATGCCGGCTTCACGCCGAACCGCGACAAGGCCGGCCACATCACGCAGAACTGCAGAATACCGGCCAGCAAAACACCCCAAGCCAAGGCGTAGGCCGGAATATCGAACAAAGGCGCCAGCACCAGCATGGCGAAAATGATGGCAAGATTATGCAGAACCGGAATGAATGCCGGCAGACCGAAATGGCGGAAGCTGTTCATCACCGCACCGGCCAGCGCGGTCATCGAAATGAAGGTCAAGTACGGGAAAGTGATGCGGAGCATGGACGCGGTCAATGCCACCTGCTCGGAGTCCTTGTCGGCAAAAGCCAGGAACACCTGTGCGATCCAGGGCGATAGCCCGATACCCAGCGCGGTCACCATCAGCACCACGGCCAGCAGTGCTCCGGCGATATGGTTCAGGAAGTCGCGGATCTGGGCTTCATCGCCCTTTTCCCGCAATTCCGACAGAACCGGCACAAAGGCCGAGGAAAACGAGCCTTCCGCGAAGATCCGGCGCAGGTAGTTCGGAATCCGGTAGGCCACCACGAAGGCGCTGACCGCCGGCCCGGTCCCGAACAGGGTGGCCTGCAGCAGGTCCCGGGCGAACCCGGCCAGTCGGGACAGGAAGGTCATTCCCCCGAAAACGGCGGTGGAACGCAATAAACCGGGTTTCGCCACTGTTTTCACCGAATCCTGAACGCTGTACCTACGGTCATTATTGACGCAACGGGGATTTTCTGCCATACTTTTCAATCTTTGACACCCCCAATTCACCGATTTTCAGGAGCCCGCTGTGGCCAATATCAAATCCGCCAAGAAACGCGCCAAGCAAACCGTGGTCCGCAACGCGCGCAACACCAGCCAGCGCTCGATGCTGCGTACCCTGGTCAAGAAGGTCGTCAAGGCCTTGGAAACCAAGGATGTCGCCGCCGCCGAAGCCGCTTTCGTCGAGGCCGTGCCGGTTCTGGACCGTTACTCCTCGCGTGGCCTGATTCACCGCAACAAGGCCGCCCGTCACAAGAGCCGCCTGACTGCCCACATCAAGGCGCTGAAAGCTGCCTGATTACGGTTGCTGTAACCCCATGAAAAAACCGGCCTCGGCCGGTTTTTTATTGTTCCTCCAAAGCCGAAGCTCCGGGTCAAACACCCATTTTGGCGCGCTCGGCAAGATCCTCCGCAGCCTCAAGGGCGGCGTGTTTCTGGTCATCGAAGAACTGCTGGATCTTCAGCATGATCGGCCAGGTGCCTTCGCGGCCGATGGCTGAGACGGTAAACCAGGGTTCTTTCCAGTCCAGCGCGGCGATGATGGCTTTTGCACGTTCAGCCCGGGTTTCATCATCCAGCAGGTCGCCTTTATTGAGCACCAGCCAGCGCGGCTTCTCGAGCATGTCCGGGTCGTACTTGCGCAACTCGTTTTCGATCGCGCGGACCTGTTCGGCCGGATCGATTGACTCATCGAACGGCGCCATGTCGACCAGATGCAGCAGCAGGCGGGTGCGTTGCACATGGCGCAGGAACAGACTGCCGAGCCCGGCGCCGTCGGCAGCGCCCTCGATCAGACCCGGAATATCGGCAATCACGAAGCTGCGGGCGATTTCGACGCTGACCACACCCAGATTCGGGTGCAGGGTGGTGAACGGGTAATCGGCGACTTTCGGCGTGGCCGCGGAGACCGCGCGGATGAAGGTGGACTTGCCGGCATTGGGGAATCCGAGCAGACCGACATCGGCCAGCAGCTTCATTTCAAGGCGGATTTCGCGCTCTTCGCCGGGCGTGCCGTTGCTGGCTTTGCGTGGTGCACGGTTGACCGAACTCTTGAAGTGGACGTTGCCCTTGCCGCCCTCGCCGCCCTGGGCGACCAGCATGCGGGCACCGTGCTCGGTCAGATCACCGATGATTTCATCGGTGGCAACGTTCACCACTTCAGTGCCGATCGGCACTTTGATGGTGATGTCTTCGCCGGCCTTGCCGAACATCTGTCGGCCCATGCCGTTCTGGCCACGCTGGGCCTTGAAGTAGCGGTCATGGCGGAAATCGACCAGGGTGTTCAGGTTTTCGTCGGCTTCCAGCCAGACGCTGCCGCCGTCGCCGCCGTCGCCGCCGTCGGGGCCGCCGAGCGGAATGAATTTTTCCCGGCGGAAACTGATGCAGCCGTTGCCGCCATTGCCGGCAGTGACTGTAATGACCGCCTCATCCACGAACTTCATGGGTATTCTCCCCGGGGGAAATGATGTTTAGCTTAAATGAAAAACCCCGCCGAAGCGGGGTTTCTCCGACAAGCGCGGATGGCTTATTCGGCTGGAACCACGCTGACCGTGCGGCGCTTTTTCGGGCCTTTCACGGCGAAATCGACGGTGCCGTCGACCAGTGCATACAGGGTGTGATCACGACCCATGCCGACATTGGCGCCGCGGTGGAACTCGGTGCCGCGCTGACGGATGATGATGTTGCCTGCTTCAATGGCTTGGCCGCCGTAAATCTTGACGCCCAGGTATTTCGGGTTGGAATCGCGGCCGTTGCGGGTTGAGCCTACGCCTTTTTTCGATGCCATGACGTTTTCTCCTCGGTCTTAGGCAGTGATGCCGGTAATTTGGATTTCAGTGAAATGCTGGCGATGGCCCATCTGCTTGCGATGATGCTTACGACGGCGGAATTTCACGATGCGGATTTTGTCCAGACGGCCATGCGACTTGATGGTCGCGGTGACTTTGGCGCCGGCCACGGTCGGGGTGCCGACGGTGACGCTGTCGCCGTTGCCGACCAGCAGGACTTCATTGATTTCGACGTTGGCGCCGGCTTCGGCATCGAGCTTCTCGACGCGGAGCACTTCGTCCTTCATCACGCGGTATTGTTTACCGCCGGTAACGATAATTGCGTACATGACCTGGATTCCTCTGTAGTTATTTTGGAAAAACCCGGGCTTTGGTCGAAGCCCAGACGCGAAATTATGCGCCTAAACCCCCGAAAAGTCAACAGACTTCGGGGTTATGGAAGCCGAATCGGGGTGCCTCCCCAGCCCAGCCTGAACCGGCGTTCAGGCTACCGCCCGGCCATCGCTTCCTGATAGACTGAACGATTGATTCCCGGCCGTTTTCGACCCCTATGATGGACTTTATCCGCATCCGCGGCGCCCGTACCCATAATCTGAAGAACATCGACCTCGATCTGCCCCGCGACAAGCTGATCGTCATCACCGGCCTGTCCGGCTCGGGCAAGAGCTCGCTGGCCTTCGATACCATCTACGCCGAGGGCCAGCGCCGCTATGTCGAGTCCCTGTCCTCCTACGCCCGGCAGTTCCTGAGCGTGATGGAAAAGCCGGACCTCGATCACATCGAGGGCCTTTCCCCGGCCATTTCCATCGAGCAGAAATCGACCTCGCACAACCCGCGCTCCACGGTCGGCACCATCACCGAAATCTATGATTACCTGCGGCTGCTGTTCGCGCGCGTGGGCACCCCGCACTGTCCGGACCACAATTACCCGCTCAGCGCCCAGACTGTCAGCCAGATGGTCGACCAGACTCTGGCCCAGGATCCGGAAAAGCGCTTCATGCTGCTGGCGCCGGTCATCAAGGACCGCAAGGGCGAGCACATGCAGGTGTTCGACCAACTGCGCGCCCAGGGCTACGTCCGGGCCCGCGTCGATGGCGTACTTTACGAACTGGACGACGTGCCGGCGCTTGCCCTGCGCCAGAAGCACAGCATCGATGCCGTGATTGACCGTTTCAAGCCCCGCGAGGACATCAAGCAGCGTCTGGCGGAAAGTTTCGAAACCGCTTTGAAGTTGGGCGATGGCAGCGCCGAATTGGCCCCGATGGACGATGCCGACACCCCCAGCATCCTGTTCTCGGCGAAGTATTCCTGCCCGGTCTGCGATTATTCGCTGACCGAGCTCGAGCCGCGCCTGTTCTCGTTCAACTCGCCGATGGGCGCCTGCCCGTCCTGTGACGGGCTCGGGGTCGCGCAATTCTTCGACCCGGGCAAGGTCGTGCTGCATCCGGAGCTGAGCCTGGCGGCCGGCGCCATCCGCGGCTGGGACCGGCGCAACGCCTACTACTTCCAGCTGATCCATTCGCTGGCCAAGCATTACCGCTTCGATCCGGAAAGTCCCTGGCAGGACCTGAGCGATCCGGTGCGCCAGGCCGTGCTATTCGGCAGTGGCGGCGAACAGATCGCCTTCACCTACCTGACCGAGGCTGGCGGGCGGACCGTGCGCAAGCACGTATTTGAGGGCATCATCCCCAACCTCGAACGGCGTTACAAGGAAACTGAATCGCAGGCCGTCCGCGAAGAACTCGGCAAATTCATCTCCAGCCGCGAATGCCCGGAATGCCAGGGCTCGCGCCTGAACCGCTCGGCCCGGAACGTGTTGGTCGGGGGCAAAAACCTGACCGACATCAGCCGGATGTCGATTGACGCCTGCACCGCCTTCTTCGCCGCGTTGAAAGTGGCCGGCTGGCGCGGCGAAATCGCCGAAAAGATCGTCAAGGAAATCCTCGAACGTCTGCGCTTTCTGATGGATGTCGGCCTGGATTACCTCAGCCTGGAACGCAAAGCCGATACGCTATCCGGCGGCGAAGCCCAGCGCATCCGTCTGGCCTCGCAGATCGGTGCCGGCTTGGTCGGCGTGATGTACGTGTTGGATGAACCCTCCATCGGCCTGCATCAGCGCGACAACGAGCGCCTGCTCGGCACCCTGACCCGCCTGCGTGACATTGGCAATACCGTCATCGTGGTCGAACATGATGAGGACGCCATCCGCGCCGCCGACCATATCGTCGACATCGGCCCCGGTGCCGGTATCCACGGCGGGCGCATCATCGCCCAAGGCGTCCTGAAGGACATCCTGAAAGCAAAAGACTCGCTGACCGGCGACTACCTGTCCGGCAAGAAGAAAATCGAATTGCCGGAAAAACGCACCAAGCCGAATCCACGCATGAAACTCACCCTGAAAGGGGCTACCGGCAACAATTTGAAGAATGTCGACCTGAAACTACACGCCGGCCTGCTGACCTGCATTACCGGCGTGTCGGGGTCCGGCAAGTCGACCCTGGTCAATGACACGCTGTTCCCGATCATCGCCAATGAACTCAACGGCGCCTCGCACACCGTTGCACCGCATGCGTCCATCGATGGCGTCGAACTGTTCGACAAAGTGGTCGACATCGACCAATCGCCGATCGGACGCACCCCGCGCTCCAACCCGGCAACCTATACCGGCCTGTTCACGCCGCTGCGCGAATTGTTCGCGCAGGTTCCGGAAGCGCGTGCGCGCGGCTATTCCCCCGGACGATTCAGCTTCAATGTCCGCGGCGGCCGCTGCGAGGCCTGTCAGGGCGATGGCCTGATCAAGGTCGAAATGCACTTCCTGCCGGACGTGTATGTCCCCTGCGATGTCTGTCACGGCAAACGCTACAACCGGGAAACCCTGGACATCCTTTACAAGGGCCATTCCATCCACGACGTACTGGAAATGACCGTGGAAGACGCCTTGGAACTGTTCAAACCGGTTCCGGCCCTGGCCCGTAAACTGGAAACCCTGATGGATGTCGGCCTGAGTTACATCAAGCTCGGGCAATCCGCCACTACGCTTTCCGGCGGCGAAGCGCAGCGCGTGAAACTCTCGAAGGAACTGTCGCGCCGCGATACCGGTCGCACCCTGTACATCCTCGATGAGCCGACCACCGGCCTGCACTTCCATGACATCGACCATCTGCTCGGCATCCTGCATAAGTTGCGTGACGACGGCAATACCGTGGTCGTCATCGAACACAATCTGGATGTCATCAAGACCGCGGACTGGATCATCGATCTCGGACCGGAGGGCGGTTACCGCGGCGGCCAGATCATCGCCGAGGGCACGCCGGAACAGGTTGCCGCCAACCCGGCTTCACACACCGGCCGCTTCCTGGCCCCGCTTCTGAAAAAGGCACGCAAATGAACCCGATTTTCGGTCACACCATGGATGTGCGTTGGCGCGAGATGGATGCACTCGGCCACGTCAACAATGCCCAGTACCTCAGCTATGTCGAAGAAACCCGCGTGCAGTGGTTCGATAGCCTGCAAAATGGCTGGCAGGAAGGGGATTGCGCGCCCGTCGTGGCGGCCATCCATGTCGATTTCCGCAAACCCATCGTCTGGCCGGAATCCATCACCGTATCGCTGTTCGCCGAGAAACGCGGCGGCAAGAGCGCTACCATCGGTCACCGCATCCACAGTACCGGGGATGCTTCCGTCATTTATGCTGAAGGCTATACGGTGCTGGTCTGGATTGACCGCACCGGCCAGACGGTTGCTCTGCCCGACTACATCGCCAAACTATTCCCCTGATTGAAATAAATAACCCACGAGACCGCCATGATCGAGATCATTCCGCACGGCAACATCCATGAAATCAAACTGGCGCGCCCGCCGGTCAATGCCCTCAATTTCGCGCTGCTGGATGCGCTGACGGATGCAGTGCAGGCTGCACCCGGCAAAGGCGCCACCGGCATCGTGCTCAGCGGCGGAGCCAAGGTCTTTTCCGGCGGCCTGGACGTACCCTATCTGCTGGGCTGCGATACCGACGGACTGCGTGCCTGCTGGTCACGCTTCTTCGACGCCGCGCGGGCCTTGGCGAAATCTCCGATTCCAGTGGCCGCCGCCATTTCCGGACATAACCCGGCGGGCGGTTGCGTTCTCGCCCTTTGCTGCGATTACCGCGTCATGGCCGAAGGCCCGTTCCGAATCGGCCTGAATGAAACCCAGGTCGGGCTGGCTGTACCGGAAGCCATCCAATACCTGATGCGCCGCATCGTCGGCGCGCACCGTGCCGAGAGGCTGATCGTGGCCGGCGCCATGATCGAATCGACCCAGGCGCATGCGCTCGGCATCATCGACGAACTGGCACCCCAGGAAGCGGTGGTGGAAACCGCATTGGCCTGGCTGAAAAGCACCACGGCGCTGCCGCAGGGACCGCAACGGGTTTCGCGCGCGATTGCACGCGCCGACATCATTCAGGCGCTTGACGGTTTCGCCGGCGACCAGATGGAGCAGTTCCTGCAGGGCTGGTATTCGGAAGAAACCCAGCGCGTGCTGAACGGATTGTTTCCGAAAAAGTGACGGCCATGGCCACGCAGCGGAAATACAATCGGCGCGTTATTTTCGGCCTGATGCTTGCCGCAATGACGCCGGCCGCCGGTGCCGAAATACTGAACTGCCGGCCCGAAATCAAATACGAATGCCGATTGCAAGCCTGCGAACGCATCACCGAAGACTTCAAGCATGCGGAATACTTCATCCTCGATACTGCGGGGAAAACCCTGATGGCCTGTTTATGGACCGCCTGCTTCGTGGGTCAGGCGACGGTATTTCAGCAGGAATCCGGGCTGACCGCCATCGGCAGCCTGCTGCGCGATGGCAGCGATACCGAAAAACGATTGATCAGCATCAGCATGGATGACGACCGCCGCTTCACCGCCATCTGGAACCATGGCAGCGAAAGCACAACACTCGACATGGGAATCTGCAGAACCGGTCCGTAACGGTACCATCAGCACCCGTCATCACCCGCCGTCCGCCACCGGATTGGTATCGTCGGCGATCCAACCGCTCCAACTTGGTGCGAAAAGACGCCAATGATCCAATCCTGCATGACTTAGGGCCAGGGCATTGTGGCAGGCGGTGACGCCCGAGCCGCAGCTGAGCAGGATTTCACTACGGCCGGCAACCAGGGTTTCGAACTCCGAACACAGGACATCGGGTGTTTTGAACAATCCGTTCTCAAGATTCAGCCCATAGGGTCGGTTGACCGCACCGGGGATATGACCGGCCTTGCGGTCCAAGGGCTCGACCTCGCCGCGGAAGCGCTCCGGCGCGCGGGCATCAAGCAAGAGGGCATCAGGGCCTTGAATACAGACTTTCAGCTCATCTTCGGCAATCAGGCGCTGCATACGGAAATGCACCGGATACCGTGAGGGCTCCGGCACGGCAACGATAGCTTCGGTCGGAAGATCCAGCGCCAGCCAGGCATTCATGCCGCCGTTCAGTACGGTCACGTTTTCATGGCCGGCCAGCACAAACAGAAACCAGGCGCGCGCTGCCGCCATGGCGCCGTCGGCCTGGTCATATATCACCACCTCGTGTTCCGGGCGAATGCCAAGTCGTTCCAGTACCGTTTGCCAATGCGCCGGGGAAGGCAGAGGATGCCGGCCCAGACGTGCATCGGTTTTGGGTCCGGACAGATCGGCATTAAGATCCATGTACTGTGCGCCGCGGATATGACTGTGCAGGAACTCATTGTGACCCAATGCCGCATCGGCCAGCAAAAACCGGGCATCGAGGATTTTCAGATTTGGTGCGAACAATTTTCCGGAAAGCGCCGGTGCGGAAATCAGGCTCATGACAATGCTCCCAGTCGCGTGCGTAGATTGATCAGCATACTCGCCGTTGCTCCCCAGATCCGGTAATCTTGCCAGCGGAATTCCTTGAGATTGCGCACCGCGCCACGGAACTCGATCTCGAAGGGATGTTCGTTGCCGGCATCAAGAAACAGCGACAAAGGTGCTTCGAACAGTTCGGCGACTTCCACGCCATCGGGTTCCGCCCGATAACCCGGATCCAGCACTGCCACCGCCGGAAACACCCGGTAACCGGTGATGGTCACCAGCGGATCGAGATAACCGAGCAGGCGCACATTGTCCGCCTGCAGACCGATTTCTTCATGGGCCTCGCGCAAGGCGGCTTGGAACGGATTGGCATCATCGGTTTCGATGCGGCCGCCGGGAAAGCTGATCTGTCCGGGATGGTGGCGCAGGTGCGGCGAGCGTTTGGTCAACAGCACATGCAGACCATCGGTGCGCAGCACCAGACCGCACAGCACCGAAGCTGGCGCAAAGGCCTCGGCCTCCGGCAGAAAGGATTCCAGCTCGGCGAGATTATGCGGAACGGCCTGCAGCACATCGGATTCACTCAATAGCGCGCGCTGCATCTGCTGCCAGACGGCCTGGGGCATTTCAGGATTCGCTTTCGCGCTGCGGCAGCACGGTTTCCATCAGGTATTCGCGCTGCTCCGGGCTGTAAGACAGCCAGTTCCCGATTTCGCCGAGACTGCGGAAACAGCCTTCACAGAAGCCGTTGTCATTGACGGTACAGATGCCCACACAGGGGCTGAGGACAGGTTGAGCCATAACCGTAAAGCCCCGGCGGACCGGGGCTTTTTCATCACTTGACGGAGATCAGTTTGATGTCCAGCAAAATGGCCTGGTTCGGACCCGGGCCACCACGGACGGATTCCACGCCGCTGCCCCATGCTTTTTCCGGCGGCAACAGAACCTGCCAGCGGGCGCCATTCGGCATCTGCTGCATGATTTCCTGCATGCCCGGCAGCTTGACCACATCGCTCAGTTTTCCGGAAACCGGCTTGACGTCGGCGAAGGTGCTGACGAAAGCCTGACCGGTCGTTGCCAATGCGCCCGAGAAGTTGAACTCGACGGTGCTGTTGAGATTGGGCTTGGCACCGGCACCGGCTTCGATGACCTTGTACTGGATGCCGCTCGGCAGGGTGACGACGCCGGGCTTGGTTTTGTTGGAGGCGATGACCGCATCCGATTTCAGTTTGTTTTCGCGGGCGGCGGTATCGAAGCGGGACTTGGCTTCAGCTTCGCGTTGCTTCTGGTAAGCGACCATGGTGGCTTCCAGTTTTTCCGGAGCGATGGTCGGCGGACGTTTGGCGTAACCGTCTTGGATGGCGCGGTTAATGGCAGTGACATCCAGACCCGGAGCTTGATCGGCCATATTGCGCCCGAAATCATAGCCAAGCGCGTAAGCCAGTGCGGCTTTATCAACCGGACCACTGGCAACCGGAGCGGCGGGCTTGGCGGCAGGAGCGGTTTGCGCCAGGGCGGCGGTGGCCAAGGTGGAGGCCAGGACGGCCGACAGCAATTGCAACTTCATAGTCTCTCCAGAGTGAAAAAAAGAGCAAAAATGCTCTCGACAGGTTGATAGAATACCCATTCACCGGCCCTTCGGCTAGTGATGGCCACAGACGATACGACCGCCGGCCATGCGTTTTAGTTCCACACAACGGATACCTTCCCAATGACTTACGCTAACCTGTTGATTGAATTGAAAGACGCTGTCGGCTGGATCCGCATCAACCGCCCTGACAAGCTGAATGCTTTGAACCGGAAGACCCTGCAGGAATTGCATGAGGCGTTCCGAAGCCTGAGCGAAAACCCGCAAGTGCGCGTAATCGTATTGACCGGCGCCGGACCAAAAGCCTTCGTCGCCGGTGCCGACATTGCCGAGATGAGCGGCTTGAGCGCCATCGAGGCCCGTGATTTCTCCAAGCTCGGCCAGAACCTGATGCTCTCCATCGAGCAATGCGGAAAACCGGTGATCGCCATGATCAATGGCTTCGCTCTGGGGGGCGGCCTGGAGCTGGCCATGGCCTGTGCCATCCGTGTTGCCGCCAGCACAGCCAAGCTGGGTCAGCCGGAAGTGAATCTGGGATTGATCCCGGGTTTCGGTGGCAGTCAGCGCTTGATGCGCTTATGCGGCAAGGCGGTCGCACTGGACCTGTGCCTGAGCGGCCAGCCGATCGATGCCGCGCGCGCTTTGTCGGTCAATCTGGTGACACGTATGCACTCCCCGGACCTTCTGGAAGAAGAAACCGGAAAGCTGGCGGTGCACATGGCGGCGCTTGCACCTTTGGCCCTGCGTGGTGTACTCGACTGCCTCCGATACGGCGCAGAAGCCTCCTTGGATGTCGGCCTGGATTACGAAAGCCAGACTTTCGGTCTGATGTTCGCCACCGAAGACATGCGCGAAGGCACCGACGCCTTCCTTCAGCGGCGTCCGGCTGCTTTTGCAGGTAAATGATGACGGATACGGATGCCCTCGCCCTTGCCAAGGCACTTCTGGGTGAAGTGCGACTGGCGCGTTCGGCATTGCTGAAATTACGCTATGAGCGGCGTGCTGCACGGCTGGAGCGGATAGCCCATGAAACCGCCCTGAAACGGCAGCAAGCCCTGGCGGATCCGCTGGCCCGGGCGCTCGCACGCGCCAAGGCACTGGCCGAAAAAGGTGATAACGCGTGAAAGCGGCCGACCGCATCGAATTCTTCAGCCGCCTGCGCGAACTCAATCCGCATCCGAAGACCGAACTGCTCTATACCAATGAATTCGAGTTGCTGATTGCGGTCATGTTGTCGGCACAGTCCACCGATGTCGGCGTGAACAAAGTCACGCGCCGCCTTTATCCGGCAGCCAACACGCCGCAGGCGATATTGGCACTCGGTTTGCCGGCGCTGCGCAAGACCATCAGTACGCTCGGTCTCTACAATGCCAAAGCCGCCAATGTCTTCGAAACCTGCAGGCTTCTGATCGAACATCACGGCGGCGAGGTTCCGCGGGCGCGTGATGCCTTGGAAGCATTGCCCGGTGTCGGCCGAAAAACCGCGAATGTCGTGCTCAACACCGCTTTCGGTGAACCGACCATGGCGGTCGACACACACATCTTCCGGGTCGCCAACCGCACCGGCCTGGCGCCGGGCAAGACCGTGCGCCAGGTGGAAGACAAACTGCTGAAAGCGGTTCCGGCAGAGTTCCTCGTTGATGCCCACCACTGGCTGATTCTGCACGGGCGCTACGTGTGCAAGGCACGCAAACCGGAGTGTCCGAACTGTGTGGTGCGCAGCCTGTGCCGTTACCGGGATAAGACCGTCTGAGCCCCTGATGCGGGCTGACGGTCCGTGCGCACGGCGTCCTCCGTCAGGTTGGGATACAAATTGCGGATGAACTGCCCGGTGGTGCTTTGCCATGAATATTTCCGGGCATGAGCAACGGCATGCTTCGGATCCAGATCAAGAGCGGTCATGCAGGCTTCCAGGAGGTCGCTGCGCAGTGCCGCAGCTTCACAGCCCGCCAGCACATCGCGGGGGCCGGCCACTGGATAGGCGGCCACCGGAAGCCCGGAAGCCATGGCTTCCAGCAGGACCAGACCGAAAGTATCGGTTTTGCTTGGGAATACGAACACATCCGCCATGCGGTAAATTTCGGCAAGTTCCGCATGGGTTTTTGCGCCGAAGAACACCGCCGCCGGGTAGCGCTCGGACAATGCCTCCAATGCAGGACCATCGCCGACCAGCCATTTTTCCCCCGGCAAAGGCAGATCCAGGAACGCTTCGAGGTTCTTCTCGACTGAAATGCGGCCGACGTAGAGGAATACCGGATCGGCAGCGTCACGACCTGTACGCGGCAAGCCAGCGTCGAACAGCGCCATGTCCACACCGCGGCTCCATTTCACCAGATTACAGAAGCCCTTGACCTGCAACTCGGCAATGACGCTGTCGGTGGAAACCATCACGGCCTTTGCCGGATGATGGAACCAGCGCATGGCCGGGTAGAAACAGCGCGCCGGAATGCCGGTGCGCGCTTCGAGATATTCGGGAAACTTGGTGTGATAGGCCGTGGTGAAGTTCAACCCGTGCTTCAAGGCATAGCGTCTTGCGGCGAATCCGAGGGGGCCTTCCGTGGCCACGTGAATCGCATCGGGGGCGAATCCGGAAAGCAATGCACGCACCGTTCGGTAGGGCAGCAGGGATAAGCGGATTTCATCATAGCCCGGGCAGGCAATCGTTCTGAAGCGGGATGGCTCGATGACAAGCACCTCATGGCCGGCAGCCTGCAGACAACGCACCGTCTGCTCCAGGGTTTTAACCACGCCGTTGATCTGCGGGCTCCAGGCATCGGTGACAATCGCAATTTTCATTCGGTGCTCTCCAGGATGCGTTCGATATTGACGGAAACCTTGGTTATCCGGAGCTGACGCTCCGGGACGGCGGCCTTGATGTCATTCCAGTGCACGATCTCCAGACGGCCGTCGGCATGTTCGACCATGGCAGTCAGGCTTTCGACCCAATCCCCGTCGTTGCAGTAAAGGATGCCGTCAATCATCTTGATTTCGGCCTTGTGGATGTGTCCGCAGACCACGCCGTCACAGCCACGCCGACGCGTTTCGTGCGCCATCATGGTTTCGAAACTGCTGATGAAGCTGACCGCATTCTTGACGCTGTGCTTGAGGTATTGCGACAGCGACCAATACGGATAACCGAACCGGATGCGTTAACGGTTAAACCAGCGATTGGCGACCAGGATGACGCTGTATAGCCAGTCACCGAGATAAGCCAGCCAACGCGCATACTGCATCACGCCGTCGAACAGATCACCGTGGGTCACCCACAGGCGGCGGCCATCGGCGAGCACATGGACGTCTTCATGGCGAATTCGGATTCTTCCGAACGACATGCCTGCGAATTGACGCCCGGCTTCATCATGATTGCCGGGAACATAGATGACACGGCAACCTTTACGTGCTTTTTTCAGCAGCTTCTGCAACACATCGTTATGCTCCTGCGGCCAATACCAGGATTTTTTCAGTCGCCAGCCGTCGATGATGTCGCCGATCAGATAAATCGTTTCGGCATCGTTGTGCCGGAGGAAATCGAGAAGGAATGCGGCCTGGCAACCGGGCGTGCCGAGGTGCACATCGGAAATGAAGATTGTTCGGTATCGGTTCATGAGCCCCTTTATGCCACCGGTTCATGACGGATTTATTGCATTTCCGGATTTTAGAGAGAAACGTGAAATTAGCTTCGAATTTGTAACATTAATGAAATATTCACCTTTTAAGCTGTGCAGGTCTCACACCACCACCTGCAAAGGATTCCCCATGAAAACCCGCCATACCCTGCTTACCGCCGCCGTCCTGTTCGCGCTTGCCAACACTGCCAGTGCCCAATACACCATCGATGTCATCGGTGGCTCCGAAGTGACCTTCGAAGGCCTCGTCCAGGCCGATTCCTACTGGTACAACGACGACTTCCGCGTTCTTAGCTCCGATGCTGTCGATGGCACGGACAGCGACTTCGGCATGCGCCGCGCCGAATTGATCCTGAAGGGCAAAGGCCCGGGCATGTGGAACTGGGTCATCGGTTATGACGCCCGCTCGGACAAATTCCTCGATGTCAACGTGAACTACCGTTTCAACGGCCAGACCTCCGTGACCGTCGGCCAGTACAAGCAGCCGAACAGCCTGGAAGAACTGTCCAGCACCAAGAACAATGACTTCATCTCCAAGGCCATGACCACTAACCTGCAGGGCATGAGCCGCCGTATGGGTGCCAAAGTGGAAACCGATTACGGCAACTGGGGCGGTACCATCAGCTATTTCGGCAACGAAATTACCAACAACGAAACCCCTTCCCTGGGCTCTGGTCAGGGCTTCGGTCTACGTGGCCATTTCGCCCCGATCAAGACCGATACCAGCATCCTGCACCTCGGCCTGTCCTACATCGACATGGAAGCCCGTGACAACTTCGATAACGGCACCGCCCGCCTGCGCGTGCGTCCGGACGCAGATCAATCTGCTCAGCGTTTAATCGATACCGGTACCTTCAACGATGCCGACCGTCTGAAAACCACCGGCTTCGAAGCCGCCTACG
>CAJAPA010000069.1 GCA_903942465.1 uncultured Gammaproteobacteria bacterium | reverse complement strand
GCCAGATGGTTCGGGCGGGTGGTGTCGGTATACATGCCCGGACGGCGTTTGACCGGATCCAGGCCGGAGAGGACTTCAATGTCGGCGGCGTTATAGCGGGTATTCATGGCTCTCGGGGGCGGTGCGGGAGCATTCAGGATGCTATCTGCGGGGTTTGCGGTCAAGCGGAATTAAAAAGGTGCGTTTTTGCCCGCAAGTCGGTAAAATGGTGCTTTCCAACGCCCTCTTTTCCCATGACGCGTTTAATCTTCGTTACCGGCGGTGTCGTCTCCTCCCTGGGCAAAGGCATCGCTGCCGCGTCCCTGGCCGCCATCCTCGAGGCCCGCGGCCTCAATATCACCATGATGAAGCTGGATCCCTACCTGAATGTGGATCCGGGCACCATGTCGCCGTTCCAGCACGGCGAGGTGTACGTCACCGATGACGGTGCCGAGACCGATCTTGATCTCGGCCATTACGAGCGCTTCGTGCGCACGCACCTGACCCGCAAGAACTCGATCACCACCGGCCGTATCTACGACAATGTCATCCGCAAGGAGCGCCGTGGCGATTACCTCGGCGGCACCGTGCAGGTCATTCCGCACGTCACCGATGAAATCAAGCAGGCCATTTATGCCGCGACCGAAGGTTTCGACGTCGGTCTGGTCGAAATCGGCGGCACGGTCGGTGATATCGAGTCGCTGCCGTTCCTGGAAGCCATCCGCCAGATCCGCAGTGAGCGGGGACCGGAAAAGGCCATCTTCCTGCATTTGACCCTGGTGCCCTACATCGCGGCCGCCGGCGAGTTGAAAACCAAGCCGACCCAGCATTCGGTCAAGGAACTGCGCTCGATCGGCATCCAGCCCGACATCCTGCTCTGCCGCAGCGAACAGCCCCTGCCGGAAAGCGACCGCCGCAAGATCGCCCTGTTCACCAACGTGCCGGAAGAGGCGGTCATCAGCTGTCTGGACGTCGATACCATCTACAAGCTGCCACTCTGGTTGCACGAGCAGGGCCTGGACACCATCGCCATCCGTCGCCTGCGTCTGGAAGACATGGTCGGTCCGGCCGATCTCAGTGAATGGCGTGATGTGGTCGATGCCGTGGAGCATCCGGTCGATGAGGTCACCATCGCCGTGGTCGGCAAATACGTCGACCATCAGGACGCCTACAAATCCATCGGCGAAGCCCTGCGCCACGGTGGCCTGCGTCAGCGCACGCGCGTGCGTCTGAAATGGCTGGAATCCGAGCAGGTCGAAACCGACGGCACCGCGGTGCTGGCCGATGTCGACGGCATTCTGGTGCCCGGAGGCTTCGGTGACCGTGGCTTCGAAGGCAAAGTCGCGACCTCGAAATACGCCCGCGACCACAAGATTCCGTATTTCGGCATCTGTTACGGCATGCAGGCCGCGGTGGTCGATATCCTGCGCGACAAGGGCGGCTTGCCCGGCGCCAACACCACCGAGATCGACCGCCAGTGCGCAGACCCGGCCATTGCCCTGATTACCGAATGGCGAACCGCCAGCGGTGAAATCGAGCGCCGCAGCGCCGACTCCGATATGGGCGGCACCATGCGCCTCGGTCTTCAGGAGTGCCGTTTGAAGCCCGGAACGCTGGCGCATCGCCTGTATGGCAAAGACGTCGTATCCGAACGCCATCGCCACCGCTATGAGTTCAACAACACCTACCGCGAAGCGGTCGAGAAAGCCGGCATGACCATCTCGGCGCAATCGATGGATGGCCTGTTGGTGGAAATGGTCGAAATCCCCGACCATCCCTGGTTCCTGGCCTGCCAGGCGCATCCGGAATTTCTGTCGACCCCGCGTTACGGCCACCCCCTGTTCAGCGGCTTCATCAAGGCCGCACGCCAGAAGAAATCCGGCGCCACCGATTAAGGATACTGCTCATGAAACTGTGCGGCTTCGATGTAGGTTTGGATCAACGTTTCTTCCTGATTGCCGGCCCGTGCGTGATCGAGTCCATGCAGCTGCAGCTGGATGTGGCCGGACAGCTGAAGGAAATCACCGATTCGCTCGGCATTCCCTTCATCTTCAAATCGAGTTTCGATAAAGCCAACCGCACTTCCGGCACCAGCTTCCGCGGTCCGGGACTGGAAGAAGGCCTGAAGGTGCTGTCCGAAGTAAAACGCCAGATCGGCGTTCCGGTGCTTACCGACGTGCATGAATACACCCCGATGGACGAAGTGGCGGCCGTGGTCGATGTGCTCCAGACCCCGGCCTTCCTGTGCCGTCAGACCGACTTCATCCAGAAAGTCGCCAGTGCCGGCCGGCCGGTCAACATCAAGAAAGGCCAGTTTCTGTCGCCGTGGGAAATGAAACATGTGGCCGCCAAGGCGAAAGCCACCGGCAATGAGCAGATCATGGTCTGCGAGCGCGGCGCCAGTTTCGGCTACAACAATCTGGTGTCCGACATGCGCTCGCTAAGCGTCATGCGCGATACCGGCTGTCCGGTGGTGTTCGACGCCACGCATTCGGTGCAACTGCCCGGCGGCATGGACGGCAAGTCCGGTGGCCAGCGCCAGTTCGTGCCGGTGCTGTCGCGCGCGGCGATGGCGGTCGGAATCGCCGGCATCTTCATGGAAACCCATCCGAATCCGGAGGTGGCATTAAGCGATGGCCCGAACGCCTGGCCGCTGCCGAAAATGAAAGCGCTGCTGGAAAACCTGATTGCGTTCGACGAAGCGGCCAAGCGCGGCGGCTTCATTGAAGACCACATTTAACCTCGACATTCATTTACAGAAGATCCGCCATGAGCCAAATCAGCCACATCATCGCCCGCGAAATTCTCGACAGCCGCGGCAATCCGACCCTTGAAGCGGAAGTGACGCTGAGCAGCGGACAGATCGGCCGCGCTGCCGTTCCCTCGGGCGCATCCACCGGATCCAAGGAAGCCATCGAGCTGCGTGACGGCGACAAGACCCGTTACCAGGGTAAAGGCGTGAAAAAAGCCGTTGAGCACGTCAACGGCGAAATCGCCAAAGCTCTGCACGGCTTTGACGTGTTCGACCAAGCCGGTCTGGACCAGCGCCTGATCAATCTCGACGGCACTGAAAACAAAGCCCGACTTGGCGCCAATGCGCTGCTCGGCGTGTCGCTGGCTGCCGCGCATGCCGCCGCCGCCGCCAAAGGCCAAGCGCTCTGGCAGTATCTGGCCAATGGCCGCGAGGTGGTTCTGCCGGTGCCGATGATGAACATCATCAACGGCGGCGCGCATGCCGATAACAACGTCGACATGCAGGAGTTCATGGTGCTGCCGGTCGGTTTCGATTCGTTCTCGGAAGCCCTGCGCGCCGGAACTGAAATCTTCCACAGCCTGAAGTCGGTACTCAAAGGCCGCGGATTGAGCACCTCGGTGGGCGATGAGGGCGGCTTCGCGCCGGATCTGCGTTCAAACGAAGAAGCGCTGGAAACCATTCTGGAAGCGATCGCCAAAGCGGGCTACCATGCCGGCGACGATGTGCTGCTGGGCTTGGATGTGGCCAGCACCGAGTTCTTCGAGAACGGCAAATACAATCTGATGGGCGAGGGCAAACGTCTGAGCTCCGAGCAGTTCTGCGATTTCCTGGCCGACTGGTCGCGCAAGTACCCGATCATCACCATTGAAGACGGCATGGCCGAGAATGACTGGGCCGGCTGGAAACTGTTGACCGATGCCGTCGGCAAGGATGTGCAGTTGGTCGGTGACGATCTGTTCGTGACCAACCCGGGCATCTTCCAGGACGGCATTGACCAGAAGGTGGCCAACGCCATCCTGATCAAGGTCAACCAGATCGGCACGCTGAGCGAAACCCTGAAGGCCATCGCCATGGCCGATGCCAACCGTTATGCGGCCATCGTCTCGCACCGCTCGGGCGAAACCGAAGACACCACCATCGCCGACATCGCCGTGGCCACCACCGCCACGCAGATCAAAACCGGTTCGCTGTGCCGTTCCGACCGCGTGGCCAAATACAACCAACTGCTGCGCATCGAGCAGGCGCTGGGCACCAAGGCCCGTTATGCCGGCCGCGACGCGTTCGTGAGCCTCAAGCGCTGACGTGGACGCACTGACCCGGAATATCTGGACGTATGTCGTGCTGGTGCTTGCACTGGTGCTGCTGCAGTACAAATTCTGGTTCGGGCAGGGCAATTGGCGTCAAGTGGAACAACTGCGCGCCCAGGTACAGGCGCAGCAGGCCGAAAACCGCGAACTGCTCCGTCGCAACAAGGCCTTGGCGGCTGAAGTGAAAGACCTCAAGTCCGGTGTGGACGCGGTCGAAGAGCGGGCGCGCAACGAGATGGGCATGATCAAATCCGGTGAAACCTTTTACCGCGTGGTCGATCCCGAGAAGAAACTGGAT
>CAJAPA010000068.1 GCA_903942465.1 uncultured Gammaproteobacteria bacterium | reverse complement strand
GGATATCCTGCGCCATTCCTCCGCGCATTTGCTGGCCCAGGCCGTGCAGCGCCTGTATCCCGGCGCGCAGGTCACCATCGGCCCGGTCATCGACAACGGGTTTTATTACGATTTCGCCTACGAGCGGCCGTTCACACCGGAAGACCTGCCGAAGATCGAAGCCGAAATGGCGAAGATCATCCAGGAAGCGCATGCCGTTTCCCGCAGCGTCAAATCCCGTGACGAAGCCGTGGCCTACTTCAAAAGTCTCGGCGAACATTACAAGGCGGAAATCATCGCCTCGATTCCGGCAACCGAAGATTTGTCGCTGTATACACAAGGCGAGTTCACCGATCTGTGCCGCGGCCCGCACGTGCCGGACACCGGCAAGCTGCGCGCCATCAAGCTGATGAAAGTGGCCGGCGCCTACTGGCGCGGCGATTCCAACAACGCCATGCTCAGCCGCATCTATGGCACGTCCTGGCTGAATGAAAAAGACCTGAAGGCCTACCTGTTCCAGCTGGAAGAGGCGGAAAAGCGCGATCACCGCCGCATCGGCAAGGCGCTGGATCTGTTCCATCAGCAGGAAGAAGCGCCGGGCATGGTGTTCTGGCACCCGAAAGGCTGGGCGCTCTGGCAGGTGGTTGAGCAGTACATGCGTGGCGTGTACCGCGACTCCGGCTATCAGGAAGTGCGTTGTCCGCAGATTCTCGATGTGTCGTTGTGGAAGAAGTCCGGACACTGGGACAACTACAAAGAAAACATGTTCTTCACCGAATCGGAAAAGCGCACCTATGCGGTCAAGCCGATGAACTGCCCCGGGCATGTGCAGATCTTCAACCACGGCCTGCACAGCTACCGCGATCTGCCGATCCGCTATGGCGAATTCGGCTCCTGCCACCGTAACGAACCGTCCGGCGCGCTGCACGGCATCATGCGCGTGCGCAGCTTCACCCAGGACGACGGCCACATTTTCTGCACCGAAAACCAGATTGAATCGGAAGTGACCGCATTCCATCGTCAGGCCATGGCGGTCTATGCCGATTTCGGCTTTACCGACATTTCCCTGAAAATCGCCCTGCGTCCTGAGAAGCGCCTGGGTACCGATGAAACCTGGGACAAAGCCGAGCATGCCCTGCGTGCCGCTTTGGGCGCCTGTGGCGTGAAATGGGAGGAGCTGCCGGGCGAGGGTGCGTTCTACGGCCCGAAGATCGAATACCACATGCGCGACTCCATCGGCCGCGGTTGGCAGGTTGGCACCATGCAGGTCGATTTCATGATGACCGAGCGTCTCGGCGCCGAATACATCGACGAAAGCTCCAGCAAGCGCCACCCAGTCATGCTGCACCGGGCCATCGTGGGCTCCATGGAGCGTTTCATCGGCATCCTGATCGAAAGCCATGCCGGCGCCCTGCCGACCTGGCTGGCACCGGTGCAGGCGGTGGTCATGAACATCACCGATGCCCAGGCCGATTTCGTCGAATCCGTGCAGCAGGTCCTGGTCAAGAAAGGCTTCCGGGCCGCCAAGGATTTGCGTAATGAGAAGATCGGCTATAAAATCCGCGAGCATACCCTGCAACGGGTCCCCTATCTGCTGGTGGTCGGTGACCGCGAAAAAGAAAACGGACAGGTTGCGGTACGGACCCGTTCGGGCGAGGATCTGGGGGTCATGAGTCTCGACGCCTTTATTGAACGCCTGCAAGCAGAAACCCCGCAGCACTGAGCTGCGGGCCCATTTCCCCAAGAGGATTGACTAATCAATACGCCAGTTTCAGAAAAAGGTAACCGCAAGAACCAGGAAATCCGCGTCCCGCGCGTCCGCGTCATCGGCGCCGACGGCGAGATGGTCGGTGTCCTGACCCGCGACGAAGCCCTCGCGCTCGCCGAAGAGTCCGGTATGGATCTGGTTGAAATCCAGCCCAACCAGGATCCGCCCGTCTGCCGCGTCATGGATTACGGCAAATACCGCTTCGAGCTGCAGAAGAAAGCCGCAGCCGCCAAGAAGAAGCAGAAAGTGGTCGAAATCAAGGAAGTCAAATTCCGCCCCACCACCGACGTCGGCGATTACAGCATCAAACTGCGCAATGTCCGCCGCTTCCTGGAAGAGGGTGACAAGGTCAAGGTCAATATCCGATTCAAGGGCCGCGAAATGTCGCACCAGGAGCTGGGTGTCGAAATGGCCAAGCGCATCGAGACCGATCTGGCCGAAGAAGCCGTCATCGAGTCCCGGCCGCGTCTGGAAGGCCGGCAGATGATCATGATGATCGCCCCCAAGAAAAAATGAGCCGGCGGGCGGTTTCAGCCCCCTTGCCCTGATTTTTTCCTGAATGACCGGCTAACAGCCGGTTTTCATTCATTTTTACCCTGATTTGGCTTGCCCGGACCCGAAAAACCGGTCATAATGGTCGGCTCTTGGTTCGCCAAGCGGCCGCGCAGCCGTCGCCTTCGGGTAGCGCAATTGGACATCGGACGCGCAGGCGTCCACTCGCGACACAGGCAGGACGGAAAGAATGGCGCAAGCCATCGCCTGGTCAGTTAACCACCGAAAAGGATCATCCCCCAATGGCCAAGAATAAAATCAAGACCAACCGGGCGGCCGCCAAGCGCTTCCGCAAGACGGCATCCGGAAAATACAAGTGCGGCCACGCCAACCGTAGCCACATCCTCACCAAGAAAGCGACCAAACGCAAACGCAATCTGCGCCAGACGAATCACGTCCGCGCCGAAGACGCCGGCCGTTTGGACCGCATGCTGCCCTATCTCTAAGGAGGATTGAACCATGGCACGAATCAAACGTGGTGTTACCGCACACGCCCGACACAAGAAAATCCTGAAGCTGGCCAAGGGCTACTACGGCGCACGCCGTAAAGTCTTCCGCGTCGCCAAGCAGGCCGTCACCAAAGCCGCGCAATACGCCTACATCGGCCGTAAGCAGCGCAAGCGCCAGTTCCGCAGCCTGTGGATCACCCGCATCAATGCGGCTGCCCGCATCAACGGCCTGAGCTACAGCCGCTTCATGAACGGTGTGTTGAAAGCCAACATCAAGCTGGACCGCAAGGCGCTCGCCGACATCGCGATCCATGATGCCGCTGCTTTCGCCAAAATCGCCGAGCAGGCCAAGAGCGCCCTCGCGGCCTGATTGCACGCTTGACGCTTTGCGCGAGCACGGCTGAAACCGACAATGGGGAAGGGCGCAAGTCCTTCCCCATTTTCATTTGAAATTCCCTCTGGAATCCGATGAGCACAATCGATCAATTGACCGCAAAGGCCCTACAGCAGATCGCCGATGCCGGAGACCTCGACGCGTTGGACGCCCTGCGCGTCGCGCTGCTCGGCAAATCGGGCGAAATCACGCTGCAACTCAAGCAGCTCGGCACGCTGGCGCCGGAACAGCGCAAGCTCGCCGGTGAAGCCATCAACCGCGCCAAGGATGCCGTGGCCGATGCCGTTTCCGCGCGCAAGCTGCAGCTGGAGCAGGCCGCACTGGATCAGCGCCTCGCTTCCGAGCGCATCGATGTGACACAGCCGGGTCGCGGACTATTGCCGGCCAACGCGCATCCGGTCAGCAAAACCCTGGAACGCATCAGTGAAATCTTCTCGCGTCTGGGTTACCAGACCGCCGAAGGGCCGGAAGTCGAGGACGACTGGCACAATTTCGAGGCGCTGAATTTCCCGCCGCATCATCCGGCGCGCGCCATGCACGACACTTTCTATTTTCCCAGCGGCCATCTGCTGCGCACGCACACCTCCGGCGTGCAGGTGCGTTTCATGAAGGACAACAAGCCGCCACTGCGCATGATCGCCATGGGCAAGGTTTACCGTTCCGACTCCGACCAGACCCACACGCCGATGTTCCATCAGATGGAAGGTCTGCTGATCGACGAGACCTCCAGTTTCGCCGATCTGAAGGGAACCTTGGCCGCATTCGTGCGCGCGTTCTTCGAGCAGGATTTCGAGATGCGGTTCCGGCCCAGCTATTTCCCGTTCACCGAGCCCTCGGCGGAAGTGGACATCGCCTGGAAGCAGCCGGATGGCAGCAGCCGCTGGCTGGAAGTGCTCGGCTGCGGCATGGTGCATCCGAATGTCCTGCGCAGCTGCGGCATCGACCCGG
Source organism: uncultured Gammaproteobacteria bacterium (assembly GCA_903942465.1). Taxonomy (GTDB): domain Bacteria; phylum Pseudomonadota; class Gammaproteobacteria; order Xanthomonadales; family Xanthomonadaceae; genus Arenimonas. The sequence continues at coordinate 9,155 of CAJAPA010000068.1, read as the reverse complement.
AACGCTACACCGGTTTCGCCTTCGGTCTCGGCATCGAGCGTTTCGCCATGCTGCGTTATGGCGTGAACGATCTGCGCAGCTTCTTCGAAAACGACACCCGGTTCCTGAAACAGTTCGCCTGATTGACGGTGCGTTCCTGCGCACGCTATGGATTGATGAGATATGAAGTTTCCTGAAAGCTGGCTCCGACAACATGTACAGACCGATGCCGGCCACGACGCGCTCTCGGCCTGCCTGACCGCGATCGGCCTTGAAGTCGAGGACGATGCGCCGATCGGTGCCGCGCTGACCGGTGTGGTCGTGGCTGAAATCCTGTCGCTTGAAAAACATCCCGAAGCCGACCGTCTGAACGTCTGCCAGGTGGCTACCGGCAACGGCACCGTGCAGATCGTCTGCGGCGCCCCGAATGCCCGGGCCGGACTGAAGGCCCCCTTGGCGCAGATCGGTGCCGAACTGCCCGGCGGTTTCGCCATTAAAGCCGCCAAGCTCCGTGGCATCGATTCGGCCGGCATGCTGTGCTCTGCCAAAGAACTCGGCATTGACGCCGATGCCTCCGGATTGCTGGAATTGCCGGCGGATGCGCCGGTCGGTAGCGCGCTGGCGGACTACCTCGGCCTGCCGGATGCGCGTTTTGAACTCAAGCTGACCCCGAACCGGGCCGACTGTTTTTCCATCCGCGGCATCGCCTTCGATCTGGCCGCGGCGCTGCAGACCCGCGTGGTGCCGATGCAGATTCCGGAAGTTGCGGTTGCCAGCGACAGCCGCATCGCCCTCAGCGTTTCTGCCGATAAGGACTGTCCGCGTTACTGTGGCCGCGTCATCGAGGGACTGAATCCGCAGGCCGTCACGCCCTTGTGGATGAGCGAGGCGCTGAAGCGCTCAGGCATCCGTCCTTTGTCTCCGCTGGTCGATATCACCCAGTTCGTGATGCTCGAGCTCGGCCAGCCGATGCATGCCTTCGATGCCGACAAGCTCGCCGGGCCGGTCGGTGTTCGTCGCGCCCTTGCCGGTGAGACCTGCGTGCTTCTTGATGGCAAGCAGGCCGAGTTGACCCCCGAATTCACCGTGATTACCGATGCCGACCGTGCCATCGCCGTCGCCGGCGTGATGGGCGGCCAGGACACCAGTGTCGGCGCAGACACGACCCGTGTTTTTCTTGAAAGTGCCCATTTCGCGCCGGAATCCATCATCGGCCGCGCCCGCAAACTCGGCTTGCATACCGACGCCTCGCACCGCTTCGAACGCGGTGTCGATCCGGCCCTGCCGGCACTCGCGCTCGAGCGCGCCAGTGCCTTGGTTCTTGAAATCCTCGGTGGCCAAGCCGGTCCGGTGGTCCAGATTGAATCGCCTGAACATATCGCCGTTGCGGCTCCGGTCCTGTTGCGCCGCCAACGTTTGGCGCGCGTTCTGGGCATTGCCGTGGACGATGCCCGGGTCCAGCAGATCCTGCTCGCGCTGGGCATGCAGGTCACGGCTGTCGTCGATGGCTGGCAGGTGACCGCGCCGAGCCGTCGTTTCGATATCGCAATCGAAGAAGACCTGATCGAGGAAATTGCCCGCATCGTCGGTTACGAACAGATTCCGATGCGCACACCGAGCGGTGAAGTGCCTCTGGTGGCCCGCAGCGAGTCGGCTCTGGATGAATCGGCCCTGCGCAGCCAGCTGATCGCGCTCGACATCCAGGAAACCATCAATTACGCCTTCGTCGACGCCGCATTGCTGGATGTCTGGCAATTGCAATCCGGTGCATTGGCACTGGCCAATCCGCTCAGCGCCGAATTGGCCGTGATGCGGACCTCGCTGCTGCCGGGTCTGGTCAGTACCTTGACCGCCAATGCCGCCCGGCAACAGACCCGTTTGCGGCTGTTTGAAATTGGCCGTGTGTTTACTGCACAGGGCGCCCAGGCGCCCATCGAGCGTCAGTGTGCAGCCGCCGTGTTCTGTGGCCCGTCTTTGGCCGAGCAGTGGAGTGGCAAAGCGGCCGCGGTCGATTTCTATGACGCCCGTGCCGCCGTCGATGCCACGCTCGCACGACTCGGGTTACAGGCCAGCTACCGCCCGGCACATGCCGCCCATCTGCATCCGGGCCGGTCTGCCGTCATCGAAGTCGCAGGCAAGGACGTGGGCCTGGTCGGTGCATTGCACCCGGCCCTGAACAAAGCCCTGGATCTGCCGGGCGACGTATACGCTTTCGAGCTGGATCTGTCGGCCTTGCCGCCGCGCAATCTGCCTTCGGCCCTGCCGGTGTCGCGATTCCCGAGCGTCCGGCGCGACCTGGCGCTGGTGGTTCCCGAGTCGGTGCAATGGGCGGAAATCGAGGCCTGCGTGCGTAAAACACTCGGCGAGCGGCTGCAGTCCACGGTACTTTTCGACGTCTACCGCGGCGCCGGCTTGCCCGATTCCTCAAAAAGTCTGGCTATAGGCTTGATTTTGCATGAATATTCGCGCACTCTAAACGACTCGGAAATCGAAACCTCGATTTCCGAGGTGCTGTCGTCATTGACCAACGACTGCCAAGCCGTGTTGCGCGGCTGAGTTTAATATCGATACAGAGGTTTATTTTTATGGCATTGACCAAAGCGGAAATGGCGGATCGTTTGTTCGAAGAAGTCGGACTCAACAAACGTGAAGCGAAAGAATTCGTCGACATGTTCTTCGACACCCTGCGCGGTGCGTTGGAATCCGGGCGGCAGGTGAAGCTTTCGGGCTTCGGCAATTTCGACCTGCGCCGCAAGAACCAGCGTCCGGGCCGCAACCCAAAAACCGGCGAGGAAATACCGATTACCGCGCGTACCGTGGTGACCTTCCGTCCTGGCCAGAAACTGAAAGAACGCGTGGAAAATTATGCTGGATCCGAGCAGCAATAAGGAACTTCCGCCGATACCGGCGAAACGCTACTTCACCATCGGTGAGGTCAGCGAGCTGTGCGATGTCAAACAGCATGTCCTGCGCTACTGGGAAACCGAGTTCGAGACCCTGAATCCGGTCAAACGCCGGGGCAACCGCCGCTATTACCAGCATCAGGATGTGATGAAAGTGCGCGAAATCCGCGATCTTCTTTATCATCAGGGCTACACCATCGGCGGCGCGCGTCTGCGTCTTGAAGGCGGCGGTCGCCGTGACCCGGCAGCATCCATCGATGCCCATGCCGTGCAGGCATTGAAAACCGACCTCGAAGAAATCCTGCGGCTGCTCGGCTGAGTACGGCGCCTTGCGTTATAATGACCGCTTGAACGGGGCGTAGCGCAGCCTGGTAGCGCATTTGCCTGGGGGGCAAAGGGTCGTGGGTTCGAATCCCGCCGTCCCGACCAACGAAAAAAGAGCCGCATTGCGGCTCTTTTTTCGTTTCCGGCCGGTTGCATCAGAACAGGGCGCTGTCCATCGCCATCAGGCTGCGGCTGCCGCTGCGGATGGCGGCGGCATGCTGCGTCGTACGCGGCAGGATGCGTTCGAAATAAAACCGCGCGGTCTCGGTCTTCGCGCGGGCCCGTTCGGCATCGCCGCCGGCCGCGGCAACCCGTGCCATTTCCGCCCACCAGTAAGCCAGACAGATGTATGCCGAGAGGAACAGATAGTCGTAGGCAGCGGCACCCGGGGCATCCGGATCTTCATTGGCCATCGTGCCGATTTCAGCGGTGATGTCCGACCAGAGCCGGACCGAATCCTGCAGCGCCGGCAGAAATTCACTGCCGGGGTTGGCGGCACAGAAGGATTCAATCTGGCCGATGAAGCGTTTCATGCCGGCGGCGTTGGTATGCAGGGTCTTACGGCCGAGCAGGTCGAGCGCTTGGATCTGGGTAGTGCCTTCATAGATGGTCGTGATGCGGGCATCGCGTGCGAGCTGTTCCATACCCCATTCGCGCACATAACCGTGGCCGCCGAAGCATTGCAGGGCATGGTAAGTGCATTCGTTGGCCCATTCGGTCAGCGCCGCTTTGACGATGGGCGTCAGGAATCCCAGCATCATTTCAGCGTCAGCCTTTTGTCCGGCATCGCGGGCATGATCGACGCGGTCGATCTGCAGGGTGGCCTGATAGGCCAGACAGCGACCGCCTTCAGCCAAGGCCTTGCAGGTCAGCAGCATCCGGCGCACATCGGGGTGCACGATGATCGGATCGGCCGGTTTGTCGGGGAACGCGGCGCCCGTGGCAGCGCGCATCTGCAGCCGGTCCTTGGCGTAGGCGAGGGCGTTCTGGTAGGCCCGGTCGATCAGGCCGAGCCCTTGCAGGGCGACCGCGATGCGTGCCGAGTTCATCATGATGAACATCGCATTCAAGCCGCGGTTGGCCTCGCCGATCAGCCAGCTGCGGGCGCCATCGAAATTCATCACGCAGGTGGCCGAGCCCTTGATGCCCATTTTGTGTTCGATAGAACCGCAGCGGACGGCATTGGGCTGGAGCGGATTGCCGTCGGCATCGACATCGATTTTTGGAACGATGAACAGCGAGATGCCTTTGACGCCCGGAGGCGCATCGGGCAGACGTGCCAGTACCAGATGGATGATGTTATCGGTCAGGTCGTGTTCGCCGCCGGTAATGAAAATCTTGGTGCCGGTAATGGCATAGGTGCCATCCGCATTCGCGGTGGCCCGCGTTTTCAGCAGCCCCAGATCGGAGCCGCAATGCGGTTCGGTCAGGCACATGGTGCCGGTCCAGCGGCCGGCCACGATGTTATTGAGAAAAACCTTCTGCTGCCAGGCGTCGCCGTAGTATTTCAAAGCCTCGACCGCGCCATGCGACAACAGCGGATAGGCGCCCCAGCTGAGATTGGCGGCGTCGATCATTTCCTTGAACGCGCAGGCGATGCTTTCCGGCAGTCCTTGGCCGCCGAACGCTTCCGGCGCGCTCAATCCGTTCCAGCCGGCATCCACGAATTGCCGGTAAGCCTCGGCGAATCCGGCCGGGGTACGCACCTCGCCGCTGGTCTTGTCGTGATGGCAGCCTTCCTCGTCACCGCTTCCGTTGATCGGTGCCAGTACGGTTTCGGCGAACTTCGCTGCTTCTTCCAGAACCGCATCCAGCAACTCGCGGTCGGTATTGGCGAAATCCAGATCGGCATAGGCCTGTTCGGCGTTCAGGACATCGAACAGCACGAATTTCATGTCTTTCAGCGGGGCTTTATAGGTGTTCATGGTGGGTCCGGAAGATTATCGGTAGACGCCGGGAAGGCCGGGGGCGGGATTCAAACGGCCTTCGTAGGTGAGCGGGTAGCTGCGGCCCGGATCGCGGCTGCGCAGACTGCCTTCAAGCCGGTATCGCAAGGGCTGCGCTTTATCCTGCCGATCGCGGATGGCCTGCAGGGTGTCTGCACCGAAAGGCACGCTCAGGCTCAGCACTTCGGCATTGCTTGCCCCGATATTGAGGGTCCCCGGGCCGCTGAGTTCAGCCCAGCTGCCGTCCTGGATCTGGATTTTCAAACGGATTTCGCTGAAATCCATCGCGCCGGTACTGAAATTCTGGATGCGGATCTGGGCCTGCCACTGGCCATCGGGCTGCTGTTTCAGCTCCTTCAGCGAGGCCTGTGGCGGAAAATAGCGGATGGTCGGACCACTGGCACAGCCTGCGAGCAGTAACACCAGAGCGAGCGCCCATGTAATGGATTTTGGCATGGCAAATTCCTGAGTTTGGATTCAAATCATAGCATCGCTGTTCCGCAGGCGATGTGACGGGTCCGTCGAGGGTCAGACCGGCAGGCCGGAACCCGGGTTCCCAGGCGGCGGACATGAAGCGGTAAAAACCTTCTAATCGCTTGTCCGGCTTGCAGTTTTTGCCAACTCGGACTATTGTATGAATCATGTCGGCAGGTCGCCGCAAGGTCCTGCATGGCCGGACTGTATTCTGTTTTAGGATTTCATGTTCACGGAGAGCATCATGAAGAAGAACTACTTGAGTATTGCCATCGGTCTGTCGCTTGCGTCGGCCACGGTGCATGCCCAGCAGCCGACGGCCTATGAACGCTCCATGGTGGGCACTGAGAATGAAATCAAAGGCGTAACCGTCACCGCGCGCCGGAATGCAGAAACAATCCAGGAGACGCCTGTTGCCGCAACGGTTCTTGGTGCCGATGATCTTCGTCACATCCAGGCCAGCAAACTCGACGGCATTCAAGGCGCAGTCCCCAACATGAACATCGTTCAGGGAGCCGGGTCCTCGAATACCGTGAATGCCTACATCCGCGGTATCGGACAGCCCGATGCCCTGCAGTCTTTCGATCCGGGTGTCGGCATTTACATTGATGACATCTACTATCCGCGCGTCCAGGGCGCCCTGTTCTCGCTGTTCGATGTCCAGCAGGTCGAGATTCTCCGCGGACCGCAGGGCACCTATCATGGCAAGAACACCACCGCCGGCGCCATCAAAATCACCACCAAGAATCCGTTCGAAGACGATGAGCGTGAACTCGAGGTCTCCATCGGCAATCTTGGATTGGCGGAAGCGCGCGCCTATTTCAGCGGAAGATTCAACGATACGGTAGCCGGCAGTCTGTCGGCCGGCTGGCTGACCCGCGACGGCTACATCACCGACCCAGCCACCGGTAAGGATTACAACGACCAGAACATCAAGACCGTGCGCGGAAAGCTCGCTTTCCAGCCGAGCGAGACCTTCAGCGCCATGGTGTCGCTCGATTACACCAAGCAGGATGAAGCCTTGACGCTCGGCCAGCCGATGGGCGGCCTGTATTCCTATGATCTGGGTTTTGCATTGTTCAACGATCCGATCAATTTCAATCCCTACACCCAGTTGATCGCGCCCCCGACCGGCGAATATGATTTCAAATCCAGCACCTCGTTTACCGGCGACGAAGGCCAGAACCTGACCCAGCAGGGCATCAACGTCAGCATTAAGTGGGATCTCTCGCCAGAGCTGGAATTGCATTCCATTACGGGCTATCGCACCCTCGATGTCGATTCCCACATCGACATGGACGGATCGGAATATCAGTTGGCCGATATTTTCCTGAGTTTCGACCAGAAGCAACTCAGCCAGGAGCTGAACCTGCACTACGACAACGGCCGCAACTTCAACGGCGTGTTCGGCCTGTATTACATGGACGAAAAGGTGCCCTCGAGTCAGGTTTCCAATTCCGATGATTTCCTGAAGTTCTTCGGCGACCCGATCAGCTTCCTGCGCACTTCCGACGACGACCTGCAGAACAAGAGCATGGCTTTCTTCGCAACCGGTAACCTGCAGTTCAAGGACGGCTGGGAAATGTCGGCCGGTGTCCGCTACAGCAAGGACAGCAAGGACTATTCCCGCACCACGTCTTATTATTCCGACACCCTCGGCAATCGTGACCCGGATGCCGCATTCAGCGTCAGCGACGATTGGTCGGCCTGGACGCCGACCGCTTCGATCCAGAAGGCCTTCAGCAAGAACAGCATGGCCTATATTTCGGCAACCCGCGGTTTCAAGTCCGGTGGTTTCAACGGCCGGTCCACGGTCATTCCGGAAACCTACCGCCCTGAATATGTCTGGTCCTACGAGGCCGGGCTGAAGCTGCAGTCCGAGGACGGCTTCTATACCGGCCGATTCGCGGTGTTCCATAGCAGTTATGAAGACTTCCAGGCCCGCGTATCGGAAGTGCAGGACCCGGAAAACTTCCTGCCGACTTTCGCTTTTCCCGTCCTGAACGTCGAACAAACTACGATTAAAGGCATCGAATTCGAAGGTGCTGCGAAATTCACCGAGAACTTCGTGCTGTCGGGTGAGATTGGCTGGCAGGACGCGCAGTTCGATAAATTCACCGACCCGCGCATTCCGCCGGGTTCCCATCAGCATGTGCCGTTTTCGCCGGATCTCACCGCCCGAATCGCCATGAGCTACGCCCATGCGTTCCGGGACAACAGCCTGATATCCTTCAGCGCCGATGTTTCCTACCGCAGCGAGACCTGGCTTTCAGTGGATAACGCCCCGGGTCTGCGTCAGGAAGCCTATGCACTGGTCGGTTTCTATACGCACTGGGATTCCGCGGATGGCCGCTGGTATGTCCGTGGCGGCGTCCGGAATCTCACCAATGAGGTTTACCGGACGGATGGCCAGGAGTTTTCCAGCATCGCCGGCATCCAGACCGCCTACTACGGACTGCCACGCAATTACTACGTTTCATTCGGCATGCGTTTCTGATTCGGACGCATGAAGCGAAAAACCCCGCCGAGGCGGGGTTTTTCATGGATGGTGGCCAATCTCGGAATCGAACCAAGGACACAGGGATTTTCAATCCCTTGCTCTACCAACTGAGCTAATTGGCCGAAGTGCATGCACTTTCAGACCGCTATTGTAGAGCCTCGGGCTGTTTTCCGCAAGTGCGCCCGGCTGACGTATCCCTGAATGGCGTGGCCGGATACGTGGCGGAATCCTGCCTTTTTTGCTAGGGTTTGACGGTCTTAACCGATAATCGAGGAGTCTGCCATGAGTCTGAAATGGATGCTGTTGCTGGGCGCGGCCATGGCCGCAAGCGCAGGTGCGCAGGACCGCCAGTCCGAGCGCCTGAGCAAAATGGAGCAACGGCTTGAGTTCGTCACCCGTTTCGCCAGCGCACCGAAATCAAGCGTGCCGTTCGCACGCAGCTATGATTTCGAGCCGCTCGGTCGGCATACTTTGCTGCTGTATGAATCCATGAACCGCGCCTACCTGGTCGAGATCGAGGATTTCTGTCCGGATCTTCCGACCGCCATGTCCATCGGCGTCGACAACAAAACATCGTCATTGAGTGCCAAATTCGACGCTTTGCGCATCGGTGGCCGCAGCTGCCGTATTCTGGAAATCCGTCCGGTGGATGTGAAGGCGATGAAGGCTGCACAGAAAGCCGAGCGGGAAGCCGCGAAGGCGGCAAAGCCCGCGGACTGATTCAGACCGGCGTATAGCCTTCGGGCTTTTCGGCGCCGCCCTCGAACAGGAATTTCTGCATTTCTTCCTGCAGGAAGGCCCGATGCTTCGGGTCCAGCGGCGATAGACGGTTTTCATTGATCAGCATGGTCTGGTGCGTCAGCCATTCGGCCCAGGCGGCCTTGCCGATATGCTCGAAGACGCGCTTGCCGAGTTCGCCCGGCCAGGGTGCGAAGTCCAGACCTTCCGTTTCAATTCCGGTTTTTTCACAGTAAACGGTACGGCTCATGGCAGTCTCTTCAACAGTTTTTGAATGGGGGCGGGCAGTCC
>CAJAPA010000067.1 GCA_903942465.1 uncultured Gammaproteobacteria bacterium | reverse complement strand
TGCGCGCGTTGGTGAAATAAGCATGGCGTATACCGTGACCGCCACCGATCTGCCCGGCCTGCTGCTGCTGGAACCGCAGCGGCACACGGATGCCCGCGGATTTTTCATGGAAAGTTTCAACCAGCGCGATTTCCGCGCCGCCACCGGCAGCGATGCGCTGTTCGTGCAGGACAACCACAGCCGTTCGGCGCCGGGTGTGCTGCGCGGCTTGCATTTCCAACGGCAACACCCGCAGGGCAAACTGGTGCGGGTGGCGCAGGGCGCGGTGTTCGATGTAGTGGTCGATCTGCGCCGCTCGTCACCGGGCTTCGGGCGCTGGTACGGCGTCGAGCTCTCGGCCGATAACCACCGCCAGCTGTGGATTCCGCCGGGTTTCGCGCACGGCTTTCTGGCTTTGGCCGACGGCGCCGAGATGCTGTACAAAACCACCGACTACCGCGTGCCCGGCGACGAGTACACGCTGCGCTGGGACGATCCGGAGCTGGCCATCGCTTGGCCGCTGCAGGCGCCGCCGACGTTGTCGGACAAAGACGCCGCCGCGCCGGGCTTGGATCCGGCGCTGTGTTTCGACTGAAAACACCGGCATAAAAAAAGCCCCCGTTTCCGGGGGCTTTTTACATCCTATCCAACCCTTGCGTGGGCCGGCTTACTTCTTCTGACCGTCCTTGAAGCCTTCCTCGTAGCCTTTGGAAAACGCCGACTCGTAACGCGAGTCGTAGCTGTCTTCGTGGCGCTGGTAGGCGTTCTTGGCGCCGGATTTGGCGTCGTCTTTACCGGCTGCAAAGCCTTCCTTGTAGTACACGCAGGCGGTCTTATCCATCGAGGCCGGGCAGGCCGGGGCATCGGCCAGGGCCGAACCGGCCACGAACAGGCTGGCGAGGGCGAGGGCGAATACACGCGATTTCATGGGCTTCTCCAATCCGGACAAATGTCCGTGCCATAAGCATAGCAAGTTCCGTCTGCCCCGCAAGCCGGGGGCTGAATGCCGGATTAATCCCCCCGGCCTGCCGATTTCCTCTAAAATGAACGGAATTCCCTGAAAATCAAGCGCATGAAGCCCTTATCCCATCTCGACCGGCTGGAAGCGGAAAGCCTGCACATCTTCCGCGAAGTCGCCTCCGAGTTCAGCAATCCGGTTCTGCTGTATTCCATCGGCAAGGACAGCACGGTTCTGCTGCACCTGATGCGCAAGGCGTTTTTCCCGGCGCGCCCCCCGATTCCCCTGCTGCATATCGACAGCACCTTCGAGTTCCGCGACACCTACGCCTTCCGGGACAAGGTTCCCGAGCGCTGCAATGTCGACCTGCGGGTATACATCAACCAGGAAGGCGTGCGTCAGGGCATCAACCCGTTCGATCACGGCGCCACCGTGTATACCGACATCATGCGCACCCAGGCCCTGCGCGAAGCGCTTGAACAGGGCGGCTACGACTGCGCCATCGGCGGCGCCCGCCGCGACGAGGAAAAATCGCGGGCCAAGGAGCGCATTCTGAGTTTCCGCAGCGCCGAACACCGCTGGGATCCCAAGGCCCAGCGTCCGGAACTGTGGAGTCTGTACAACACCCGCATCCGCAAGGGCGAGTCGGTGCGCGCCTTCCCGATTTCCAATTGGACCGAGCTCGACATCTGGCTGTACATCCTGCGCGAGAACATCCCCTTGCCGGAGCTGTACTTCGCGCGCAAGCGCCCGGTGGTGACGCGCGACGGCGTGTTGATCATGGTCGACGACGAGCGCATGAAACTGCTGCCCGGCGAAGTGCTGGAAGAGAAGATGGTGCGCTTCCGCACCCTCGGCTGTTACCCGTTGACCGGCGGTGTTGAATCGCAGGCCGAGACGCTCGAGCAGGTGGTGACCGAAATTCTGACCGCGCGCACCTCCGAGCGCCAGGGCCGGGTGATCGATCACGATCCGGCGGCCTCGATGGAGAAGAAGAAGCAGGAGGGCTATTTCTGATGGCCACCGACATCCACGACTACCTGCATCGTCACGAAACCAAATCGCTGCTGCGCTTCATCACCTGCGGCAGCGTCGACGACGGCAAGAGCACCCTGATCGGGCGCCTGCTGCACGACACCAAAGGCCTGTTCGACGACCAGCTGGCCACCCTGGAAAAGGATTCCGCCAAACACGGCACCCAGGGCGAGGAAATGGATTTCGCGCTGCTGGTTGACGGCCTGGCCGCCGAACGCGAGCAGGGCATCACCATCGATGTGGCCTACCGCTTCTTTGCCACCGACAAGCGCAAGTTCATCGTGGCCGATTGCCCGGGCCACGAACAGTACACCCGCAACATGGCCACCGGCGCCTCCACCGCCGATGTCGCCGTGGTGCTGATCGACGCCCGCAAAGGCGTGCTGACCCAGACCCGCCGGCACAGCTTCATCGTCTCGCGCCTGGGCATCAACCACGTGCTGCTGGCGGTCAACAAAATGGATCTGGTCGAATTCGACGAGGGCGTGTTCAATGCCATCGTCGAACAGTACCAGCAGCTGGCCGACCAGCTCGGCATTTCCAGCGTGCAGGCGGTGCCACTGTCGGCACTGACCGGTGACAACCTGATTGCCGCCTCCACACGCACGCCCTGGTACAGCGGCCCCTCGGTGCTGGAGTATCTGGAAACCGTCAGCCTCGGTGAAACCGCCGATGAC
>CAJAPA010000066.1 GCA_903942465.1 uncultured Gammaproteobacteria bacterium | reverse complement strand
CATTATCGCCGATGCTGGCTATCACCGCACGCAACCCCTACAATAGCCGGTCTTCTCACGGTGTCCGGCCATGCCTTTGCTCAGTCTCAATAACCTCGATTTCAGCATAGGCGGCCCTTTGCTGCTGGAAAAGGTCTGTCTGAGCCTGGACAAGGGCGAGCGCATCGCCCTGATCGGCCGCAACGGCGCCGGCAAATCCACGCTGTTGAAACTCATCGCCGGCGAGCTGCAGGCCGATGATGGCGGTATCGTGCGCGAGGAAGGCCTCAAGATCGCCCGGCTCGAGCAGGAGGTTCCTGAGGGCCTGCACGGTACGATTTTCGATGTGGTTGCCACCGGGCTCGGCGCCCTTGGCGACGATCTGGCGCTGTATCATCACCTCAGCCATGCCGCCGAGTTCGACGGCGATGCCCTGGCCGAAGTGCAGGGACGCATCGAAGCTGCCGGCGGCTGGAATCTGGAACAGCAGGTCAGCACCGCGCTGGAGCGCATGGCCTTGAATCCCGAACTGGATTTCGCGGCCCTGTCCGGAGGCATGAAGCGGCGCGTCTTATTGGCCCGCGCTTTGGTCGCACAGCCGGATATCCTGCTGCTGGATGAACCGACCAACCATCTCGACATCGAGGCCATCGATTGGCTGGAAAAAACCCTGTTGCAGTGGGAAGGCTGCCTGCTGTTCATCACCCATGATCGGCGCTTTCTGAAGAACCTGGCCACCCGTATCGTCGAAATCGACCGCGGTGCGGTCACTTCCTGGCCGGGAGATTGGGGTAATTACCAGCGCCGGCTGGCCGAGCGTCAGAACGACGAAGCGCAGAACAGCGCGCGCTTCGACAAACTGCTGGCACAGGAAGAGGTCTGGATCCGTCAAGGCATCAAGGCCCGTCGTACCCGTGACGAAGGCCGTGTACGCCGGCTGGAAGCCATGCGCCGCGAGCGCGCACAACGGCGCGAAGCGACCGGCAATGTCCGCATGCAGGCCGCGCAGGCGGAAAATTCCGGAAAGCGCGTGTTCGATGTAAAAGACGTTTCCTTCGGTTACGGTGGCAATCCTTTGGTGTGTGATTTCAGCACGCGCGTGCTGCGCGGCGACCGTATTGCCCTGATCGGCCCGAATGGTGCCGGCAAATCCACCCTGATCAAACTGCTGCTCGGCCAACTGACGCCGGATCAGGGCACGGTGGAGCAGGGCACGCGCCTGCAGGTCGCGTATTTTGATCAATACCGCAATACCCTGCGCGAAGACTGGAACGCCCTTGATAATGTCTCCGAGGGTCGTGAGTTCATCGACATCAACGGCTCGCGCAAGCATGTGCTGGGCTATCTGCAGGACTTCCTGTTCAGTCCCGAACGTTCGCGCGCACCGATCACGCGCTTGTCCGGTGGCGAACGCAACCGCTTGCTGCTGGCCAAGCTGTTTGCCCAACCCTCGAACGTGCTGGTGATGGACGAGCCGACCAATGATCTGGATGTGGAAACTCTCGAATTGCTCGAGGAGCTGCTGGATGATTACACCGGCACGCTGTTGTTGGTCAGTCACGACCGTGATTTCATCGATGCGGTCGCCACCTCCTGTTTGATGTTTTCCGGCGAGGGCCGCATCGAGGAATACGTCGGCGGATACAGCGATGCCCTACGCCAGAGCCGCCGACCTGCGTCCAGGCCTGTGATAAACCAGAAACCGGTCGCCAACGCGAAAACAGTTGCTGCGCCGGAACCGGCAAAAAAGAAGCTCAGTTACAAGGATGCGCGCGAGCTGGAACTGCTGCCGCAGAAGATCGAGCAGCTGGAAAGCCAAGTGGGGGCCTTGACCGAGCGCATGCAGCAGACGGATTTTTACACCCAGCCCGCTGACCGCATCACCGCGCATACCCGCGATCTGGAAAGCGCTCAGACTGAGCTTGATGCGGCGTATGCGCGCTGGGCCGAGCTCGACGGCTAACCGGCCAAGAGCTCTTCCACGGCGGCAAGCGCGGTACGGGTCGCTTGATCACGGTCGAAGCCCCGGTATTTTTCAGCAAACACCTGAGCCGCCTCGCGGTACTTCGAGTCGCGCATCAAGGCACTCAGTCCCTGGTGAAACTGGTCGGCGGTTTTCTCGACATAACTCAGACCTGCCGACATCATCTGCAGATGACGGCCCATGATCGCCTGTTCGGCATGCAGGGGCAGAACCAGCGAAGGGACTCCGGCCAACATCAGTTCGCAGGTGGTGCCGTGGTTACCGTTGTGGATGGCGAAATCGGCACTTTCCCCGATCAAACGCATATCCAGCGGCTTGTCGACGAAACGCAGGGTGGCCGACGCATGTTCCTTCATCATTTTTTCCGGAATGCCGTCTGGATAAATCAGGGTGCGGATCTTCTTCTGGCTCAGCTGCATCAGCAGCTGCGGCAGGGTCGGAAACGGTTTCAGGTAGGCAAAGGCTTTCGGGCCGTCACCGTCCGGCCATTCCGGCGCGGCGCCCTGCACGATCCGCATCGGTCCGATGTATTCGGCCGGCTCACGGTCCGGGTAATGGTCAAGCTCCTTGAAGGTGGTGAACAGTTTGCGTTCGGCAATCTGCGATTGGTTGAAGAATTCAATCCGTTGCATGCCGTTGAGTTCGAGCGCATTGTTGATGTGGGTGAGGATTTTGTTCTGGAATCCGAAAACGCTTGGATCATCCTGCGGGATGCCCTGCAGCTCGGCCAGACTGGGCACGCGGCCCTGGGTCGGCATCTGATAGAAGCCGGTTCCGATCTGCAGACGCGGAATGCCGGACTCGCGTGAGGCCAGCACCGCTGTCGGGCTGTAATCGGCGATGATCAAATCGGGCTTGACCAGATCAAAAAGATTTTTCCAGGCACGGATCATCCCCGCCAGCTGCGGCACATTGCTGTAACCCGAGTTGTTGAGAATCTTCGCAAAGCTGTCGATCGGCGTGACCTGTTCGGAGGCCGGTGACGATACATAGGGACTCTGCAGATAACGTACCTTGGTGCCTTCGAATAGCCGGAATGCACGGGACACGTATTTGCAGGCGAAAGTGATCTCATGCCCGCGTGCTTCAAGCTCTTTAATGAGATTTAAATAGGGTGCAATATGCCCGGAGCCTTCGCCGATTTCCCAAGTAATCAGAATGGTTGCCATGGTCGTCCTCGGGTTCAGCAACCGTCGCTGCAGGAAGCGTCGGTATTGATGCGGATGAGCCTTACCAGCAGGCTGCCGGGTTCGCGCAGCGGATCAGTGCCGACGGAGGCGATGCGGGCATCGAAAGGTGCGGTGTAGCGTGCGGTGATGTCCCCGAAGCCGTTGCGTTGCAGTGCCAGAAGCTGGCCGGCTTTGACATCCTGGTTCAAGGCCACCAGCACTTCCGCGAAACCGCCGCCTTCTGCGCGGATGCTCCGGGTCTGGTTGCCGATGAAGCTGCGCTGGGCCTTGGCATCCCGGCCGAGTTTACCCGGCAGTATGCCGTAAGCCTTAAGGACGTTTTCAACGCCGACCAGCGCACGGGCAATCAACTCCGGCTGATAGAGCTTCGCGGCACCGATCTCGAGGGTGATTGACGCCATGCCGGCATCATTGAAGGCCTGTTCAGCCGCACCCGGTTCACCCGGATCGATTTTGATGATGTCGGCCGGAAACAGTTCCGCCAGGGTCTTGACGCCGGCAACGCGGTAATCGGCGTAGATGTACAGCGGATAGGCGGTGCCGGTGCTCTGGGTATGCAGATCGATGACCGTATCGGCATTGCCGGACCAGATACCGTTGAAAATCCGGTGTACCTGCTGCTCTGCGGCATTGCCATCGGCTTTGCCCGGCCAGATGCGGTTGAAATCAACGCCGCCGCCGCTGTCGTGCTGCAGCTGGAAATAGCGGCTATTGGCGAGCAGGCCGGTGCTGTTGGCGCCGATGATGGCGATGACGCTGCCGCTCAATGCGGTCGGATCCAGGGTTTCAAAAACACGATGAATTAGACGCGTGCCATTCAATTCGTCACCGTGCACGCCGGCCTGCAGACCGAGCCGTTTGCCCGGTTTGCTGCCTTTGGCCACGAGGACGGGAACCAGCCAGTGTTGGCCGACACCATTGCTGGCACCCTGCAGGTAGAAACGGTAGGTTTTACCGGCCTCCAGATCGGCCAGATCCAGTTTGCGGATGACTTTGACGCCATCGATGCTGTCGCCGGTATAGTCGGTGGCGGCAGCGGCACCGGTTGCCGTCAGGCAGAGAAGCAGGATTGTACACAGTCGTTTCATGTCGGGTCCGTATCAGGAGGTAAGTTGGTTTTGCAGGTAATCGAGGAAAGTGCGTGTTTTGGCAGGCAGCAAACGGGTCTCGGTCAGAGCGTAGACCGGTACCTCCGGCGGACACCAGTCCGGCAGCACCCGGACCAGTTCACCGCGGCGTACCGCCTCTTCGGCCATCGGCACCGAAAGAATGGCGATGCCGGCATCACGCTGGGCAATGCTCTTCAGCAGGCTCATGCTGTTGGAGGCGTAAGCCGGACTTTTTATTTTATGCACGGCCCGCTGGCTGCCCTTGATCAGCTGGAAATCGAGCGCGGCCAATTGCAGACAGCTGTGCGCCGCCAGATCGGCAGGTGTCTTCAATTTCGGGGCCTTTTTCAGATAGCCCGGCGAGGCATACAGGCCGACTTTGAACACCGCCAGCTTGCGCGCAATCAATCCAGAATCGCTGACATGCCCCATGCGGAAGGCGATATCGACCGAATCGGAAATGAGGTTGGCGCGGCGCGGATTGATATCGAATTCAAAACGGATGCCTGGGTGAAGCCGGCGGAATTCGGGCAGATAGGGGATGATGTAATCGGCGGCGAATTCCTCCACCATGGACAGCCGAAGCAGGCCACTGGGCGACTCGGCGGCATGACTCAGTTCCTCATGCGCGCTCTGGGCCTGGGCGATGATGCCCTGGCAGCGCTCGAAATAGGTCCGGCCCAGTTCGGTCAGTTCGATCTGGCGGGTGGTCCGGTGCAGCAGCCGGATGCCGATGCTTTTTTCCAGATGACTGACCCGGCGCGACAGGGTCGATGTGGGCATATCCAAGACATCCGCAGCCTTGCGGAAGCTTTTGGCCTTGACCACGGCCACGAACAGGGCGATGTCGTTCAGGTTATTGAGCATTGTTGCAATGATGGAACAATCATTTGGGTGAATCCCACTTTATCAGATTGCCGCTTTAATGGAAGATGCGGCATAACCCACGTATGGAGTGTTCCATGATTGAAATCCGCAAGGCCGGCGAACGCGGTCATTTCAACTTCGGCTGGCTGGATACCTGGCACAGCTTTTCGTTCGGTCATTACCGTGATCCGAAGCAGCAGGGGTTCTCCGACCTGCTGGTCATCAATGACGACGTGGTCCAGCCCGGCATGGGTTTCGGTACCCATCCGCACCGTGATATGGAGATTTTCACCTATATCCTGTCCGGCGCGCTGGAACACAAGGACTCGATGGGCACCGGCTCGATCATCCGCCCGGGCGATGTGCAGATGATGAGCGCCGGCAGCGGCATCCAGCACAGCGAGTTCAATCCGTCCAAGGCTGAATTGGTGCATCTGTTGCAGATCTGGATTGTGCCCGACCGGCGTGGAGTGGCGCCACGCTATCAGCAGGTGAATTTCGATGCCGCCGAAAAACGCGGAAAGCTGCGTCTGATCATTTCACCGGACTCGGCCGAAGACTCACTCAATGTCTATCAGGATGTACGGGTGTATGCCGGACTGTTCGACGGCGAAGAAAGCTTCGATCTGGCGCTGGCAGCAGACCGCTATGCCTACGTGCATGTCGCGCGCGGCACGCTCGAGGTCAATGGCGTGCGTCTGGTTGCCGGCGATGGCGCCCGCGTACGCCGGGAAACGGCGCTGAATTTCAGCAAGGGCGAAAACGCCGAAGTGCTGGTCTGGGATCTGCGTCCGAACGAGCTGCCGGGCTACTAATCCGGCAGGATTTCCAGAACTGTTTCCGGCGGCCGGCAGATCCGCGCGCCGCGCGCACTGACCGCCACCGGCCGGTTGAACAAGGAAGGTTCCGCAACCAGTGTCTGCATGCGCCGTTCATCGCTGCAATCGGGTGAGTCCAATCCCATCTCGGCATAGCGTGTATCGCCGGTGCGCAGCAGGCAAACGACCGGAAGATCCAGAGCGATGCGCAAGGCTTCCAGGTCGTGCCGCGACAGCGGATTTTGCAGGTAGTCGATGACAACCGGCTCGATGCCGGCAGCGCGAATCAACGCGAGGGTGTCACGGGATTTACTGCATGCCGGGTTGTGATAAAGCGTCACGGATCCCATGAGGCATTATACGGCGGTACGACGGACCTTCAAATGCGCAAACAGGCGAATGCCCAGCAAAAGGGCAAGAATTGCCGCATACAGCAAGGGCTCGCGGATATCCGACTTCACCAACCACCAGTAGTGCAGCACGGCCAGTACGCCGATGGCATAGACCAGCCGGTGCAGGCGCTGCCAGTTCTTCTTCAGCAGGCGCATCATCCACCGGTTCGAGGTCAGTGCCAGCGGTAACAGCAGCAGCCAAGCCGTGAAGCCGACCGTGATGAAGGGTCGTTTCAGGATGTCGGCACCGATCTGCGACCAATAGCCGCTGCCCAAATCGAGAAACAAATACACCGCGAAATGCAGGCTGGCGTAAAAAAAGGCGTAGAGACCGAGCAAGCGACGGAAGCGGATTGGCCAGGCCTGTTTTACCAGCATCCGTAGCGGCGTCATGGCCAGACTCAGCAACAGCAGGCGCAGGGCCCATTCGCCGGTTTGATGGGTCAGTGCCGCTATCGGGTCGGCGCCGAGCCGGTCATTGAGGGCCTTGTTGATGAGCAAGACCGCCGGCAACAAGGCCAGAGCATGTGCTGCCGTCTTCAGACCGAACCAGCGCCAGTCCATGCGGCTCAGAACCACTTGCGCAGATCCATGCCTTTATAGAGATGGGCCACCTGCTTGGCGTATCCATTGAAGGGCAGGGTGGCGATGCGTTGGCCAAACAGCTTGCTATCCGTCCCGGCGATGCGGCGTTCGCTGGCCTGGCTCCAGCGCGGGTGATCGACGGCCGGGTTGACGTTGGAATAAAACCCGTATTCTTCGGGCTGCAGCATGTTCCAGCTGGTCTGCGGCATTTTTTCGGTGAACACAATACGCACGATTGATTTAATGCTCTTGAAACCGTATTTCCACGGCACCACCAGACGCAGCGGTGCGCCGTTCTGGTTCGGCATCGGTTTGCCGTACATTCCGGTAGCCAGCAGCGTCAACGGGTTCATGGCCTCGTCGATGCGCAGGCCCTCCCGGTAGGGCCAAGGAATACTCTCATAGGCCATTCCGGGCATCTGCTCGCGGTCGGCTTTGCTGTAGAACGCGACGTATTTGGCCTTCGAGGTCGGCTTGAAGCGTTTGATGATCTCTGCCAGCGGAACCCCTTGCCAGGGAATGACCATCGACCAGCCCTCCACGCAGCGCAGACGGTAAATGCGGTCCTGGACGGCCATGCCTTTGAGCAACTTGTCGAGATGATAGGCACCGGTGATTTCCGCTTCGCCTTCCACCGACACGACCCAGGGCAAGGTACGCAAGCGATGGGCGTTTTTAGCCGGGTCGGTTTTGCCGGTCCCGAACTCATAAAAATTGTTATAACTGCTTGCATCCTCGAAATGCGTCAGGGTATCCGCCGTTCGGAAGCCATCTGGGCTGTCCTTAGGACGGTTCACGGCCGCAGGTTCCCTGGCTTCGCTGCAACCGGCTAATGCCAGCAGTGGGGTGGCCAGACCGGCGCCGATCAGCTCCCGGCGGCGCAGATACACCGATTCGGGGGTGATTTCGGAGGCGGGAATATGGCTCATATCGTTCATGGTCTATCCTGATGCAGACGGTGGCTTCACGGATTGGTCGCGCTACCGGAGCTAAACTTACAGGGCCAAATCAATCCAGCGGCTTTCCCGTCCCAGTATGCCGTCAAAGCGGCAAGGAATTGTGAATCATGAGCGTCTGCGCCATCCCCGGCTTGAATCTGAGCGTCTCTCCGGAGCAGGTTCCACCACCCCGGGTGCCGTTGCCGCCGGCGATGGATTGCGGCGTTGCCATCCTGGCCGGCGGTTGCTTCTGGTGTACGGAAGCCGTGTTCGGCGCCCTGGACGGGGTTCGCAGCATCACCCCGGGTTATGCAGGAGGCCGGTCCGAGCGTGCCAACTACGAGGCGGTGTGCACCGGCGTCAGCGGTCATGCCGAGGTCATCCGGATCGAATACGACCCCGCGGTCATCGGATTTCCGGCGTTGCTGCAGGTGTTCTTTGCCGTGGCCCACGATGCGACCCAGCTGAACCGGCAGGGCAATGATATCGGCAGCCAGTACCGCTCCGCGGTGTTTCCGCAGGATGGGCAACAGGAACAACTTTTGCGGTCCTATATCCGGGAGCTGGGCGATGCCGGTATTTTCCTGGCCCCGATTGCGACCACCATCGAGCCCGGCCAGATTTTTTACCCGGCGGAACGCTACCACTTCGACTATGCGGCCCGCAATCCGGACCAGCCCTATATCCGCGGCGTTTCCGCGCCCAAGGCCGGAAAACTGCGGCAGTATTTCCCGCATTTGCTGAAATCGGCGGATTGACGCCCGGTGCGCCTTAACGCGGAGTTGTCCGTTTATAATCGGACCATGCGCATCAGCGCCATTCAATGTTCTTTTTCGGGGAGTTTTCATGCGTGTCCTTCTGTCTTTGGCGGTCTTGTCCTTGTCGGCGGCAGTGTCCGCAGCGGAGCCGATTGATTATTCGGCCTTGGCGAAAATACGCCAGGAGGGCTTTTCCAATTCGAAAGTCATGGAGACCGTCACCACCTTGACCGAGAAGATCGGACCGCGCCTGAGCAACTCCCCGCAGATGACTGCCGCCAATGCCTGGACACGTGACCAACTGGCCGCATGGGGCCTCAGTAACGCCCGACTGGAGTCCTTCGGCCCGTTCGGCCGAGGCTGGCAATACCAATCCGCCTCGGTCAACATGACCGCGCCACGTGCATTTACCCTCAGCGCCTTGCCGAAGGCCTGGACGCCGGGAACCGCGGGCCCGGTTGAGGGCGAAGCCATGCTGCTGGTGGCGAAAACCCGCGAGGATCTGGAAAAGCATAAAGGCCAGCTGAAAGGAAAAATCCTGTTCATCAGTGATGCCCGTGAATACAAACCGGCCGACAAGCCCGATTTCACGCGGTACGACGAAGACAAGCTGAAAGAGTTGCAGGCGTTCACCATTCCGGCGCCGACCGATGCCAAAAAGCGTGCCGCCGATGCCGAGGCCTTCCTGAAACAGCGGGAGTTCACGACTTTCAGCAACCGTTTCATGGCCGAAGAAGGCGTGGTAGCCACCGTTAGTCTGAGTTCCTGGGACAACGGAATCCTCCGGGTCACGGGCGGCGGTTCGCGCAAGGCCGGTGAACCGGTCGGCGTTCCGGCATTGGTGATGATCACTGAGCATTACAACCAGATTCTGCGCCTGATCGAAAAGAAGGAAACGGCCCGGCTCTCGGTCGATGTCAAGGCGCAGTTCACCTCCGAGGATGACCGCATGGCCTACAACACCCTGGCCGACCTTCCCGGCGGCAGCCGCAAAAATGAGCTGGTGATGATCGGCGCCCATCTGGATTCCTGGCATACCGGTACCGGTGCCGCCGACAACGCCGCCGGCGTGGCGGTCATGATGGAAGCCATGCGCATTCTCAAAGCCAGCGGCCTGAAACCCAAGCGCACCATCCGCATCGGCCTCTGGAGCGGTGAGGAGCAGGGCCTTCTCGGTTCGAGTGCCTATGTCGAGAAGCACTTTGCCGAATTGCCACCGCCGGCGGATCCCAAGCTGAAAGACCTTCCGCGATCTTTGCAGGAAGCGCCCCAGCCGCCGGTCTACAAGGCCGATCACAAAAGGATTTCGGCTTACTACAACTATGACAACGGCGGCGGCCGCATCCGCGGCATCTATGCCCAGGAAAATCTGGCTGCAGCCGAGGTTTTCAAACAGTGGATCGTGCCGATGGCGGATATTGGCGTGACCACCGTCACCAACCGCAACACCGGCAGCACCGATCATATTCCCTTCGACCGCGTGGGCATTCCGGGATTCCAGTTCGTGCAGGACAATCTCGATTACTTCACCCATGTCCATCACACCCACCTCGATGGACTCGACCACCTGCAGGCCGAAGACCTGCGGCAGTCGGCGGTTGTGGTCGCCACGCTGGCCTATCTGACGGCCATGCGCGATGAACCCTTGCCGCGCAAAGCCCAACCCTGAAATCCGGAGATTCCATGAATTGCCGTCAACATCTTCGTTATGCATTCGTCGCGCTGTTGCTGCCGATGGCAGCGATGGCCCAGATTCCGGGGCTCAGTAAGCCGGAGCCGGCGCCGGCCGAACAGAAATCAGAAGAACCGGCCACCATTCCCATCGCCAACATTCCGCTGAAGGCCGAAGAAGACGAGCGTTTCATCCAAGAGGCCATGCTGAGGGCGCAATCGTCCAACAAAGCCGACGCCATGGCCCGGCAGTTGAAGGACATCCAGAAAAGCGTCAGCACGCTTTCGCAGAAGTCGCAGAGCGGAAAACTTGAAGGTGTCCAGATTTCGCGGCTCGAAAGCCTCGACCGGCATTGGAGTTTCCTCGACCGTGAATTGACCCAGTGGCAGAGCCGCCTGCAGTCCGTGGCAAAACCGCTCTCCGAGGATGCCGCCGAGCTGGCCTCGCGCAAGCAGGTCTGGATAAACACCCGCACCGCTGCTGCCGCGACTCTGGCGCCGCCGCTGCTACGCAGCATGGATGAGTTGCTGCTCGAGTTCGAAAAGGCGGATCAGACGATATCCCAGCCCTTGACCAAATTGCTGGACTTGGGTCGGGATGCCAGCATCATCCAGGCGCGCGTCAGCCGGAATCTGGCTGCGGTTCGCAAGCAGATTTCCTCAGTTGACCATGATCTTGCGGTCCTCGATTCCGATAATCTCTATATTGCACTGACCGCGGCGAAGTCTGAAGAAGCAGGAGACCTGGAGTCCCTGAAGAAGGGGCTCAGCATCGAAGAGGATTTCAGAGCCGAGTTCGATCGGGCCAATGAGCGCCCGGAACGGGTGTTCTGGATTTTTGCTCTGCTTCTGCTGCCCTTGTTCCTTTGGCTTGCATACAGCGCCAGGAAACTGCTCAAAGGCGATTCCCGGCTCGAGCAATACCGCAAGACCCTGACCCGGCCGTTTTCGGCCTGGTTGCTGCTGGCGGTCATGGGTCTGCTCATCCTGCAGATGTCCGGGCCGATGATCCGCATCCAGCTGCTGATGCTTCTGGCCTGGCTGCCGGTCATGCGTCTGCAGCCGCAGCATGTGCATGATGGCATCGGACGCTGGATGTATCTGACGGCGGTTTTCTACGTCATCAATCTTCTGGCCTTCCTGCTGTCCCAGAATCCACTCCTGTTCCGCCTGACGGTCCTGTTCAACGGGCTGTTGATGCTGGGTACGCTCGCTTGGCTGCTTTACCGTTCGCGGACCGCCTTGAACGCACGGAGCAACCGGCAATTGCTCGTGCTGCGGATCATCATCGGGGTGAGTACCCTGGCCATGCTGGTTGCGGTCGTTTCCAACATCTTCGGGAACGTCACCCTGGCCGCCATGCTGACCGATGCCACGCTCGATACCGCTTACATGGGCCTGTTCCTTTTCGCGGTCGGCAATGTGGTGCGGGCCTTTTCCCGGTTCCTGTTCCGCGGGACGGCCGAAAAACTGAAGTCCCGAACGCAGCATGCCGGCGGACTTCTGGAGGTGATGTCGGGGCTGTTCAATTTCGTGTTGGTCGCGCTCTGGCTTTACGGTGCGTTGACGGTGTTCCGCATCTTCCGGCCGCTGATGGCATTGGTCAATTCGATTTCCTCGTTTGCCATCGAATTCGGAAATATTTCCATCACCATCGGCAGTATCGTGCTTTTCGGCGTTTCCGTGTACCTGTCGTTCTGGCTGGCCAAGACCATCCGTGGTGTGCTTTCAGAGGATATCCTGCCGAACATGGAACTGCCGCGGGGCGTGGCAAACAGCATTTCATCCCTGTCATATTACGCGCTGCTGGTGTCCGGATTGATGGTGGCGCTCGCCGCCGCCGGGTTTCATATTTCGCAGCTGGCTCTCATTCTCGGCGCGCTCAGTGTCGGTATCGGCCTCGGCCTGCAGGACGTGGTCAAGAACTTCGTGTCGGGCCTGATTCTCATGGTCGAGCGGCCGGTCCAGCCCGGCGATATCGTGGAGGTCTCGAACACCACGGGCAGGGTGCGCGATATCGGCATGCGCGCGACCACGCTGACCACCTTCGAAGGCGCCGATGTCATCGTGCCCAATGGCATGCTGCTGTCCGAGAAGATGATCAACTGGACGCTCAGCAGCGATAACCGGCGCATTGAAATAGCTATCGGTGTTTCCTATGAGGCCGATCCGAAACATGTCCTGGCCGTTCTGACCGCCGTTGCCAACAAAGCGGAGGGTGTGACCCATGATCCTCCCCCTACTGTCGTATTCACCGGATTCGGTCCGAATTCCCTCGACTTCAGTGTGCGTGCCTGGACGGATAACTACGATGACGCCATCTTCATACGTAGTGCCCTGGCCGTCGACATGCATGCGGCATTGACCGAAGCGGGCATCGCCATTCCCTATCCGCAGCGCGATCTGCACCTGCGTTCGGTCGACCCCGACATCCTCAGTCAATTGCAACGGAGCAGCCCATGACCACGCCATCCGATCTGCCGCAGCCGATCATCGATCTTTACGATGAGTACACGCACGCGCCGCTCGACCGGCGCGTGTTCCTGAAACAGCTGGCGTCCCTGGCCGGCAGTTCGGCCGCCGCCTATGCGCTGTTGCCTTTGCTGGAGAATAATTATGCGCATGCGGCACTGGTGCCGGAATCCGATCCGCGTCTGCGCACGCAAGCCCTCGAGTTCGCCGGTCCGAAAGGCCCGCTGAAGGCGTATCTTGCCCAGCCGTCCGCCAAGGGCAAGCGCGGCTCGGTGCTGGTCATCCACGAAAACCGCGGGCTCAATCCGCATATCCGCGATGTTGCCCGCCGTGCCGCACTCGCCGGCTACAATGCGCTGGCTCTGGATTTCCTCAGCCCGCTCGGTGGCACCCCGGACAATGAGGACACCGCACGCGAGTGGTTCTCAAAGCTCAACCGTGCCGAAACCGCCAACAACGGCGTTGCGGCCTTGGCCTATCTGAAGGCCTTGCCGGAAAGCAACGGCCGCATCGGTGCCGTCGGTTTCTGCTGGGGCGGCGGCATGGTCAATCAACTGGCGGTGTTCGAACCGGATCTGGATGCCGCTGTCTGTTTCTATGGCATGGCACCGGAAACCGCATTGGTGGCGCAGATCAAGGCGCGGGTGCTGCTGCACTATGCCGGTCAGGATGAACGCATCAATGCCGGACGCGCAGCCTACGAAGCGGCCATGAAAGCCGCCAATATCCGTTTCGAGAGTTTTCTGTATGACGGCAAGCAACATGCCTTCCACAACGACACCAATACCGCGCGCTATGACAAAGCCGCGGCGGATCTGGCCTGGACCCGCACGCTCGGGCTTTTTTCGAAAACGCTCTAAAGATTAAAGCGCTTCATCCAGTAGGCGGGCCAAGCGGATGCCGGCGACATAGATTCTGTCGTGCACAATCGGCAGAAAGCGATAGCTGTACTCATAGCCCAGTTTCGGCATGGCTTCAGCGGCGACCGGTTCACGGCAATAGGTCAGGTAGGTGACCGGAGCGCTTGGAGCCTGAACTTCCGGCGGATAGATTTCACTCCGCAGTTTCCGTGATTCCTGCGCCCAGCTGCGCATATCGCCGCGTTTGGCCGCGGCGATATCTGCGGCAGTCCGGCCCTGGCTGACGAAGGCGGCCAGTTCGGTATAGCTCAGGCCGTTGCCTTCGATGATTTCGCCATCCCAGACCGAATGCAGGTTGGTGGCCTTGCCGAACCAGGTCACCCGGCAGGTGTTGCCGCCCCGGTCGTTGCCGCCACCGACATGCAGCGGCTGATGGGCATCGCCGACCAGATGCACCACGAAACGCAGGGCGTCGGCGCGCTCGGCTTTCGGGGCTTTGCTGTTTTTCAGGATGGCCAGCTGCTTGTCCACTTGGGTCAACAGAAAGCCCGTGTCCTTGGTCTCGTCCGCCGAATGAAAGCGTTCGTCTTCATCCTGCCAGGTGGTGTAATGCCAGTTAAACGTGTGGCTGTACCGTTTGGGATCGGAGCGGATTTCATCGGCCCAGGTGGAGGCATAGGCCAGATCATGGCCGTCGAGCAAGGCACGGGCTTTTTTCACGGCATCCGGACGCATGTTCGCTTCGGCGATGTCACCGATGGCGCGGTGCCCGGTTTGGCCCCAGGCCAGAAGCTGCTGCGAACCCAGACAAAGGCTGATGCAGAACAGAATTCGGGTGGCAGGTGTCATCGGCTTATCTCGGCAGGGTCAGGCGTCCATTATCGCTGAAGCGCACGGTGCCGAACAGGCCGCTGTCGAGCCGCCCCCGCACTTCGTAGCCGATGCCGTTTTGCGGCGGTTTCTGCATCAACGAAAAAGCCTGCCCGAGGGCATTCAGGGTCGAGACCGTCACCGGCAGGTCATAGACCAGCTCGCCGTAAGCCGGAACCTTGCCCGGAACATCGCTCAGGCCGGTCGCGACGCGCTTGCCCTCGACGTAAAGATCAACCACCACGCCTTTGTAGTTGATGTCGACCCGGTTCGGGTTCTGGATGCGGAGCTTGACGTTGAAGCGCAGTTCGCCGCCTTGGCCGTCGAGCGGTGCAATGCCGGCCACGCCGATGCGGGGCGGGTCATACTCGGGCAGGGAAGCGCAGCCGGTCAGTACGGCCAGCAACAGCGCCGGGAACAGCAGTCGGAAAGGGTAAAGGCGGGCGGAAAGCATGCTCGGACTCCGTGAGAGATTCGGGACAGTATGCCCGAAGCCCGCCGCAACCGGCGGCTTGAATCGGCCTTCCCGGCGCGCACATTCAGCCCGGATTCAAGCGTGGATTACGGCTGCCAGGCGTAACCCAGCTTGAGAAACAGCGAGCGGTTGGTCTGGAAGCTGTCGATGCTGTCGGATCCGAAATAGTTATCGCTGTAGCCGGCATAGAACACCGTGCGCGGGTTGATCTTGTAAGAGTACACCAGCTGGGTGCCGAAATCTGACAGTTCGGCATTGGTCTGTCCCGGGTTCAGGCTCAGGTCGAAGTCGGTGGTTCCGTACTGGATGGCCAGACGCAGGCGCTGGCGCAGATTGAACTGCCAGGACAGCCGGGTATCCAGCAGCCGCGCATGATACACCGTGCCGCCATCGCGGCGCAGCGCCTCATCCACGTAATTCAGGTTCAGGCTGATGTTGTCGTTGATGCTCCCGGTCACGCCCGGCTCGAAAGTAGTGATGCTGCCCAGGGCGTTGTTGCGGAAGTCGATCTGGTCGCCGCCGCGGTAGAACAGCTCGAACTGCCAGGATTTGAAGGGCGTGAACTGGCCGTAGAACGTGTAGTAGGTTTCATCGTAATTGATGCCGCGCCAGTAACGCACGCGTTGCCCGCCGCCGGCCTGAATGAAGCTCTGCATCTTGCCGTTGGCACTGACATAGGCTTCGATTTCCCGTTCCATCAGGCGCTCGACGCTGACCTGATGGGTGATGTCCCAGTCGCCATTGATCGATATCTGGTTGAAGAAATGGTTTTTCGGGTACCAGCGGTAGGCGCCCCCGATGACCGATTTGGTGAAGTCGACCTGACCGATGAAGCCCATATCGGCGCGGAAGCCGGGATCATAACTGAATTGCCGGAGGTTGAATGACTTCTCGCGGTCGCTGTAGTTGTAGGCCAGAAAGTAGGCGTCGCCGGAAAACGGATCGGCGGAGTAACCCAACGCATCCTCGGTCTCGCTGTGCATCAGCTGCGCGGTCAGGGTATGGCCGCCTTTCTGCCATTTGCCGTCGACCGCGGTCAGGGTGCTGCTGTAATCGCCGCCGCTGCGGTGGGTGACCAGCGTGCCGATGTTGGAAGTGGAGTTGAAGTTGTAGCGGTAAGTGCCGACCAGATCGGTCGATTCGGCATTGATGAAGCCGATGCGTGAGCCGAACGGGCCCGGGCGCAGCACATTGGTCTGGGTGTCGCTGGCGCCGAAGAATCCGTAGGTGTTATCGCCGCTGCGGCCGGTGAAGCGGGCGCCGTAATCGGGATCGGCGATGTTGCGGGTATACACCAGTTCACTCGGGGTGCTGAAGAAATCGGCGCTCTCCAGAAAGAACGGCCGCTTTTCCGGGTAGAACAGCGCGAAGTTGGTATTGACGTCGAGCTGGGCGCCGTCGATTTCAATCTGCGAGAAATCCGGATTGTAGGTTGCGCTGAGCGTATTGTTCGGCGTCGGTGACCAGGTCAGGTCCAGTCCGAAATCGATGTTGCTGCCGTCGCTGCTGAAAGGCTGGCCGGGCGCATTGCGGTATTCGCCATAGCCCGCGGTCAAGGTCGGATTGACCAGGATGTTCCTGCCCGGGTCGGCATGGGCGAAGCCGCTGATTTTATCCTGCTGGCACAGATCGCATTTGTTGTTGCGGTCGTCCTTGCGGTCGGAATAGACGAAGCGGTTTTCGCGCGGTCGGATGCGCAGGAACTGGATGCCCCAGAGCTGGGCCTCGGTGGAATGCTTGAACTTCAGGCTGGAGTAGGGGATGTCCATTTCCACGGTGTAGCCGTCGGCATCGATGTGCGCCCCGGAATCCCAGATGGCATCCCAGGATTCGTCTTCGTTGCCGTTGGTTTCGTCGTAGGTCAGGTCCATCTGCACGCCGCGGGCGCTGACGAAGAATTGCAATGCGCGCTGCTGGGTGTTGAAGGTGTCGACCCGGATGCCCAGAAAATCGTCTTTGAAGGCGCTGTCGCGGTCGCGCAGCACCGCCACGATTTTGGACGGGTCCGGATCCTTGGCTTTGAAGGCCACCCGCAGGCTTTTACCGGAATCGACGATATAGACGGTGGTTTCCGCGCCGGCCGGCGTGTTCTCCCCGGGGCCGATTTCATAGGGCATGCCGGTCACCGCCGCCTGCTGCCAGAACGGTTCGTCGAGCTTGCCGTCGGCTTTCATCGCGCCTTCGATGCGTGGGATGCTCAGCGTCGGTTTGTCCTGGGCGGCAAGCATGCCGGGAACGGCCAGAGCCAGCAGATTGAGGGCAAGCGGAAGTTTTTTCATGGGGCGCTACGGGGCAAGGATTGCAGTCATTATGGGCAAGAGGGGCCTGGCCGGCTTGTGCCATAAGTCATTGACATCATATGAATTAGTGCTAATGTGGGCGCATAGCAGCGAAAAGCTTAAGCTACGCCCACAAATCAGGGGGGGGGTGTGCATGTTCTGGACGAACTATTTTCTCGATGAGCAAACACGTCAGCTTCCGGCGTTCATCGGAAGCTATGACCCGCTCTGGGTGACTGTTTCAGTCCTGATTGCCATCGCCGCCTCCTTCTTCGCCTTCGAAATGAGCAGCCGGTTCGCACTGTCCGGCAGACGCCGTATTTGGCTGCCGTTCGGCGCTATCGTGCTCGGCCTCGGGGTCTGGTCCATGCATTTCATCGGCATGCTGGCCTTCCGGCTCGATTGCACCACCTCGTACGCACCCTGGATGACAGCGGCATCGATGATTCCGGGCATCATCGCCGCCGGCGTTGCCCTGGTCATCGATTCGCGCCTCGGGCTTGGCCGTGGCCGCCTGTTGATGGCAAGTCTGATTCTGGCGCTGGGCATCGGCAGCATGCACTACATGGGCATGGCGGCCCTGCATCTGGACGGCATTATTCGTTACGATCCGAAGCGCTTCACGCTGTCGATTCTGGCGGCATTCGTGCTCGCACTGGTTGCCCTGTCCGTCAAAGCGCGCATCAACCGCCATTTCGCCAAGTCCGGTTCGGTTCTGCCCTCACTTGCCGGCGCAGTCATCCT
>CAJAPA010000065.1 GCA_903942465.1 uncultured Gammaproteobacteria bacterium | reverse complement strand
CCTGTTCATTATAAGCCCACGGGCGCGGTATCATGGACGCAGACAATCACCGGTCCGGTCCATGAACCCTTTCGACACCGTCAGCCATTATTTACAGTCCTTGCAGGACCGCATCTGCGCCGCTCTGGAAACCAGTGACGGCCAAGGCCACTTCGCCGAAGACCGCTGGCAGCGGCCCGAAGGCGGCGGCGGGCGCTCGCGGGTAATGAAAGCCGGCGCGGTATTCGAACAGGCCGGCGTCGGGTACTCGGAAGTGTCCGGCAATACTCTCCCGGCTTCGGCCACCGCACATCGGCCGGAATTGGCCGGCGCGCCGTGGAAAGCCGTCGGCGTGTCGCTGGTGATCCATCCGGAAAATCCGTACGTGCCGACCTCGCACGCCAATGTGCGTTTCTTCCAGGCCACCCCCGAAGGCCGCGAGCCGGTCTGGTGGTTCGGCGGCGGTTTCGATCTGACTCCGTTCTATCCGTTCGATGACGATGTTCGCCACTGGCACACGGTGGCGCATGATCTGTGCGCGCCTTTCGGCCCGAGCCGTTATGCCGAACACAAGGCCTGGTGCGATAAATATTTCTTCCTGAAACACCGCAATGAAACCCGCGGCGTCGGCGGGCTGTTCTTCGACGACTTCAATGCCGACGGCTTCGAAAAAAGTTTCGACTATATGCGTGCGGTCGGTGACGGTTTCATCGATGCCTATATTCCGATCGTAGAGCGCCGCAAAAGCACGCCCTACGGCGAACGCGAACGCGAATTCCAGTTGTACCGGCGTGGGCGCTATGTGGAATTCAATTTAGTGTGGGACCGCGGCACGCTGTTCGGTCTGCAAAGCGGTGGCCGTACCGAATCCATTCTGATGAGCCTGCCGCCGCGCGTGCGTTTCGAATATCAGTACGCGCCGGAACCAGGAAGTGCCGAAGCCAAACTTAATGAGTATCTCATTGCAAGGGATTGGCTAAACGGCACATAGCCTTATCTGCCGTCTTTAATCCAAGCGATTAATCTAACAAATGTTATTTGCCAAATTTTAATGATAGCCGAGAAAAATATTACTGCGATTAGGCAAATCATAAAAATAGCAAATGCTATTAAAAGAATTTTGTCAGACTTAATAATATTCCATAGTTTAAAATTTATATTTTTTTTAGCTTCAACACAAAGCATTTCACTTGTTAGTAAACATTTTCCAACCTTCTCTTTACTGAAATCAATCTTTTTAGAAGGAGAGCTGAATAATGGTGAAAATGTCATCGCATAATTAATGTATAACTGATCGCATGATATCTCTAAATCTACTTCATTAGAGCTGAATTGATCTTGGCTACTCAAATATTCATCAAATAAATTACTACATCGCTTTGGGGCAATTATTGATTGCTCAGCGTTTCCAAATAGGCACTGCAAATTTATTAAATAGAGAGTGTCGCGAGAAATAATTGCTGACTCATCTATATTTTTTTGATTAACTTTGCTGCCGCTCATCCATTTGCATGTTTTACTTACTTCAATAACTGAATTCTGTTCATTTCGACTTTGGATTAAGTCTGATTGATAGGGAATATTCAAACTATTTCTATATAAGCTATTTCCAGGCTGGACCGCCCATATTGTTGATTTGATTATGATTATAATTGCAGCAAAAATACCAACAATAAATAATATTCGTTGCACTTTACTATTCAGTAAACTCATTATTTGTATTCCCAATACGAGGCTTATAGATTGTCTTTTATTAATGCTTTAGAAAATGTTTCGACGATTTCTCTTGATTTTCTCAAGTCATCAGGGCTACTAAGAACCCTAAAATAATCTATAAATATGAGCTTTCCTTTTATAAAACATGAGCCTCTGGTAATAACTACCGTCGTACTTTCAAGCTTAGATTTATTGGCAATCTCAATCTGAGAAAGCATTGTGAAGCTCATAAAGTTATTTATACTTTCATTTACCGAAACCGGAACTACTTGACCAACTTTTAACTTAACTTGAGAGCCATTTTTAATAGATTCTTCAGCGCTGTAATTCTCAGTGAATTGATTTAGATAAGCTTCAATATTTAGAAGATTATCTTTATTTAGGCTGTATACCGATTTTCTAAGCGTATCAAACTGTTCTTGAGTGGAAATTGAACCCATTAATATTTTAGGTGTTTTGATATAGAAATATTCTTTTAACTCAGGACTTTCACCTGCTTTGTATTTATTAAAATCCTTCTTTGTTATGTAATGAGAAAGAATAATGCTATCTTCTGTAACAAATTCATTGGCCAAGTCCCAAATCTCTTTGGAATTCTGAGATGTTTCAATAAATCTATCTGGATTTTTTATTACTAGTTTTTCACTTCCAAGCTGAATAAATATTTCAAGAGCATCATTATTACTTGCCCTGGTATTAGTTGAGTATAAAAATACCGTAGCACTAAGTATTAAAGTTGAGATTAGGAAGTTTTTCATCTATAACTACAGCGCATCCCCATCCAGCTCACCGGTGCGGATGCGCACCACGCGTTCGAGTTCGTACACGAAGATCTTGCCGTCACCGATCTTGCCGCTGTTGGCCGAGGTCTGGATGGCTTCCACCACACGCTCGAGCTGGTCGGAGGCGACCGCCACTTCCAGTTTGATCTTGGGCAGGAAATCGACCACGTATTCGGCACCGCGGTAAAGCTCGGTATGCCCTTTCTGGCGTCCGAATCCTTTTACTTCCGTCACCGTCACACCAGTCACGCCGACTTCGCTGAGTGCTTCGCGCACGTCGTCGAGTTTGAACGGCTTGATGATGGCCATCACCATTTTCATAGGAATCTCCCGATTTATCCTCAGCATAGCGAAAATCACGGGAAACCGGTGGGCTTTCCCACCGAATTATAGGAAAATAACCGGGCGTTTCGGCAGAACGGATGACAGACCCGCCCGGGTCCGGCCGGCACACTGAGCGAAACCCACACGGAGCACCACCCATGATCGACCTCGCCGCCATTGATGATTTGGCCCGCCGCCTCAGCAACCTGGTTCCGCCCGGCATGCAACAGGCCCGGGAAGACCTTGAACAGAACATCAAGGCCACGCTGCAGATGAGTCTGTCCAAGCTCGATCTGGTCACCCGCGAGGAATTCGACGTGCAGCGCGCCGTGCTGCTGCGTACCCGCGAAAAGATGGACGCGCTCGAACGTACCATCGAACAACTGGAAGCCCGCCTGCGTTCGCAGGACGCCGCCGAATAATCCATCCCCGCGGGGTTTCCCATGTCTCTTGCACTGGTCCACAGCCGGGCTAAATCCGGCGTGCAGGCCCCGGCTGTGCGCGTTGAAGTCTATCTCGCCGCCGGCTTGCCTGTCCTCAACATGGTCGGTCTGCCGGAAGCGGCGGTGCGTGAAAGCCGCGACCGCGTGCGTGCCGCCATCTCCTGCGCGCAGCTGGAGTTTCCCAACCGGCGAATCACCGTCAATCTGGCGCCGGCCGATCTGCCCAAAGACGGCGGCCGTTTCGATCTGCCGCTGGCGCTCGGCATTCTGGCAGCCAACGGCGTCATCGATCCGCAGGCGCTGAACGACTATGAATTCATCGGCGAGCTGGCACTGACCGGCGAATTGCGTGCCATTGATGGCGTATTGCCGGCCGCACTCGCCGCCAAACAGGCCGGGCGCCGGATGATCGTGCCGCTCGGCAATGCCGCTGAAGCCGGGCTGGCGCGCGGGGAACACCTGTATACCGCCCGCACACTGATGGAGGTGGTGCATCATCTGCGTGGCGAGCGGCCGCTGCCGAAAGCCGCCGGCGCTTTCGATTTCATCGACGCCCCGATGCCGGACATGGCCGATGTCCGAGGTCAGCACAGCGCGCGGCGGGCCATGGAGATCGCGGCGGCCGGTGGCCACCATATGCTGTTGATCGGCTCGCCCGGCTGCGGCAAAACCCTGTTGGCTTCGCGCCTGCCGGGCATTCTGCCGCCAGCCTCGGATGAAGAGGCCATCGAAAGCGCGGCCATCGCCTCGGTGTCCGGCAAAGGCCTTGATCTGACCCGCTTCCGGCAGCGCCCATTCCGCAGCCCGCACCACACCTCAAGCGCCGTGGCCTTGGCCGGCGGCGGCACCCAACCCAAGCCCGGTGAAATCTCGCTGGCGCATCAAGGGGTGCTGTTTCTCGATGAATTGGCCGAGTGGGACCGTAAAAGCCTGGAAGTATTGCGGCAACCCTTGGAATCCGGCACGGTCAGTATCTCGCGGGCCGCCACCAGCGCAGACTTTCCGGCACGCTTCCAGTTGGTGGCGGCGATGAATCCCTGCCCCTGCGGCTGGTTCGGTGACAGCTCGGGGCGTTGCCGCTGCAGCCCGGACGCCATCGAACGCTATCGCGGGAAGCTCTCCGGCCCCCTGCTCGACCGTATCGACATCCACTTGGCAATGACGCGTCTGAGCCACGAAGAGCTGCATCTGAACGCGCCCTTGGGTGAGCCCAGTTCCGTCATCCGTCGCCGGGTGATTGCGGCCCGCAGCCTGCAGATGCAACGCAGTGGCGTGTGCAATGCGCATCTGTCCCAGGCCGATCTGAAAACACACTGTCAACTGGATTCCGGCAATCAGGAACTGCTCGACAAAGCCATGAATGCACTCCAGCTGTCGGCACGGGCCACCTATCGGATTCTGCGGGTGGCCCGCACCATCGCCGACCTGGCGGCCAGCCCGACCATTGGCACCCCGCACCTGGCCGAAGCCATCCAATACCGGCAGCTCGACCGTGCCTTGGCCGTTCCGAAACGACGCTCGTGACTCACGGGCTGGCAATTCCCTGCAATATGGCTAAAATGGCGTCATGAATAAGAATCATTCCTCTTTTGCCGTTGATGCCATGGTCGCACAGTCGGAAGCCGCCACCGAACTGTTGAAGGCCATCGCCAACGCCCAACGGCTGCGCATCCTGTGCATGCTGATCGAGGGCGAGATGAATGTGTCGCAGCTGAACCAGCGTTTGTCCCTCAGTCAATCCGCGCTGTCGCAGCATCTGGCGGTGCTGCGTGAAAAAAATCTGGTCAGTTTCCGGAAAAATGCGCAAACTGTCATCTATCGCGTTGCCGAGGGGCCGGTCACTGCCATCATCCAGACCCTTCACGACGTGTATTGTCCGCCCAAATAAAAATCACGCGCGGCCATACGTGATAAAGCAATTTCTCAAAAGGATATTCGCCATGCCTCTATCCGTCCCGGTGAAAGAAGCCGCTGAACGCCATCAGAATGGCGCGACGCTGGTCGATGTGCGGGAGACGGATGAGTTCGAAGCCGTGTCGGCGCCCGGCGCCATCAACGTACCGCTTTCGCTGATCCAGAAGCATGGCAAAAAGGCGTTCACTAAAGCCGGTGTCGACCCGGAGACGGATGGCCTGCTCGTCATCTGCCGCAGCGGCGGCCGAAGCGCAATGGCCTGCCAACTGATCGGCGCACAGGCCATCAATGTCGATGGCGGGATGCTGGCCTGGGTCACTGCCGGGCTGCCAACCTCCTGATGACGCAGGTGCACGGCACGTGTCTGTGCGGTGCGGTGACGTTTACCGCCGCATTGCCCACGCTTTGGGTTGCACACTGCCACTGCACGCTCTGCCAGAAAAACGCCGGTGCCGCCTTCGTCACCTGGGCCGGATTTTCCGAAGCGGATGTCGCCATCGGCGATGATGCGGGCGCATTGCGCTGGTACAGCGCTACGGAAAACGCTTACCGCGGCTTCTGCGAAAACTGCGGATCGACGGTATTCTTCAAATCCGCACGCTGGCCCGGCGAACTGCACATCACGGCGGTCAATTTCACCGAGGCGCTCGACCGTGAACCACAGGCACATGTGAACTGGGAAACGCACCAACCCTGGTTGCATCTCGACGACGGCCTGCCGCATCAGCCGGCATGAAGAAAGGGATGGCCGAAGCCATCCCTTTCTTTAGGTACCGCAAAAGCCTTATTTCTTGGCCATCGACTTCTTGATGAAGCCGACAATGGCCAGTAGGATCGCGCCGCCGGCGCCACCGCCGACGATGTTGCCAATCATGCCTTCAAGCTGGCCGGAAGCGGCCATCGAGCCCAATAAGCCGCCGATGGCACCGACCACTGAATTGCCGGTACTGCCGAGCGACAGGTTTTTCAATGCGGCACCGGCGGCATTGCCGCCGACGGCTCCACTGACCAGCTGGATAATCATCGGAAGTAAACTTTCCATACCCTCTCCTCAATTGTTGTTGGATTATTGTTTTACGGAAGTTCAAACGACTACGGTACAACTCACCCAGTGTTTACTGGGCAATCGGCACCAAGGTAATTTCCACCCGGCGGTTATTGGCGCGTCCTGCTTCGGTATCGTTGGTATCGACCGGCTGGGTTTTACCCTTGCCGGAAACCACCAGGCGCTGCGCGGCGACGCCATGCGACTGCAGATAGCCGGCTACGCTACGGGCGCGGCGCTCGGACAGTGTCTGATTGGCGGCATCGCTGCCGATGCTGTCGGTATGGCCGACGACATTGACTGTGGTCTGGTTGTATTCGCTCAGGGTCGTGGCCACCTTGTCGAGCACCGGATAAAACTGCGCATTGACATCCGCGCTGTTGAAGCCGAAGGTGATGCCGCTGGGCATGTCGAGCGTAATGTTGTTTCCTTCGCGGACGACATCGACGCCGGTACCCTGCAGCTGCTTGCGCAGTGCGGCTTCCTGCTTGTCCTGATAGTGGCCAACGCCGGCACCGACACCGGCACCGATCGCCGCGCCGACCATGGCATGCTGACGACGCTCGGTGGCGCTGTCGCCGGTGAGCAGGCCGGCCGCCGTACCGATGGCGGCGCCGATGGCTGCTTTCTGTTTGGCCTTGGCGTTCGGATCATCCGGGCTGGTGGCGCAGCCCGCAATGAAAGCGGTCAGAGATGCGGCAATGAGCAGATATTTGATTTTCATGATGAGCTCCTTGGAAACAATGATGGGCTTGCACGGCCTGCTTACCCTGCGTACACAGAGCCAATTGCCATTGAATCAGAATCCCTTGCGCGAATTGTGAATAATTTGTAATCCTTAAAACGGATATACGCCGGCAATGGCCGGCGTTTATCAGCGTGCGCTAAACAAGGGTTCAGGCGGCTTGAGTGAACTGCTCTTCTTCGGTCGAGCCCTTCAGAGCCGTGGTCGAACTGGTACCGGCCTGGATGGTCTGGGTCACCGTATCGAAATAACCGGTGCC
The DNA here is from genome assembly GCA_903942465.1 of uncultured Gammaproteobacteria bacterium. Lineage (GTDB taxonomy): Bacteria > Pseudomonadota > Gammaproteobacteria > Xanthomonadales > Xanthomonadaceae > Arenimonas. The sequence continues at coordinate 9,039 of CAJAPA010000065.1, read as the reverse complement.
GACTTCGCGCTGGTGCTTGACTGCGGTGAACCCGCGGTCGGCGGCGGCGAATTCGCGCTCCTGCAGCTCCACGAACGCGCTCATCTGACGGCGGGCATAACCGTGCGCCAGATCGAACATGCCGTAGTTCAGGGCATGGAAACCGGCCAGGGTGATGAACTGGAATTTGTAGCCCATGGCACCAAGTTCCTTCTGGAATTTGGCGATGGTGGCGTCGTCGAGATTCTTTTTCCAGTTGAAGCTCGGCGAGCAGTTGTAGGCCAGCAGCTTGCCCGGAAATTTGGCGTGGATGGCTTCGGCGAATTGCCGCGCGAATTCCAGATCGGGCTTGCCGGTTTCACACCAGACCAGATCGGCATACGGTGCATAGGCCAGACCGCGCGATATGGCCTGATCGATGCCCGGACTGGTTTTGTAAAAACCCTCGACGGTACGTTCGCCGGTGCAGAACGGCTTGTCGTTGTCATCGATGTCGGAAGTGATCAGATCGGCGGCTTCGGCATCGGTACGTGCCACCAGAATCGTCGGCACGCCCATGACATCGGCGGCCAGGCGGGCGGCGATGAGCTTCTGCACCGCTTCCTGGGTCGGCACCAGCACCTTGCCGCCCATATGCCCGCATTTTTTCACCGAGGCCAGTTGGTCTTCGAAATGCACACCAGCGGCTCCCGCCTCGATCATCGCTTTCATCAACTCGAAGGCGTTCAGCACGCCGCCGAAACCGGCTTCGGCATCGGCCACGATCGGCTGCAGCCAATCGATGTCGTCCTTGCCTTCCGCATGATGCAGCTGGTCGGCGCGCAGCAATGTGTTGTTGATGCGCTTGACCACCAAGGGTACCGAATTGGCCGGATACAGCGATTGGTCGGGATACATTTCGCCGGCGACATTGGCATCGGCCGCCACTTGCCAGCCCGAAAGGTAGATGGCTTTCAAGCCGGCCTTGACCTGCTGCATGGCCTGGTTGCCGGTCATCGCGCCAAGCGCATTGACGAACGCCGTGCTGTTCAAGCTGTTCCAGAGCTTGCCGGCGCCAAGGCGCGCCAGACTGTGATCGATAGCGACGGTGCCGCGCAGACGCACCACTTCCTCGGCGCTGTAGCCGCGGGTGATGCCGGTCCAACGGGCGTCGGTCTGCCAATGCTGTTTCAGTTGTTCGACGTTGAGGATCTGGGTATTCATGGCGGTTCTCCTGGGGTGGATTAAAGAAGATCGTAGGCGGGGAGGGTGAGGAAATCAGCGAGTTCGGGTGATCGCACCAGCGCTTCGAGCAGAGCGATGGCCTGATCGACCTTGTCGTGGCCGAGCACGCCTTCGCGTTGCAGGCGGCCCGGCAGGGCCAGCAGGGCGGCATCGAACAACGCCCAGCACAGCACGGTGCCGTCACTCAGATGCAGATCCTGTTTGTGCATCCAGAGCCAGAGTTGGCTGCGGCAGATTTCAGCGGTAGCGGCATCTTCCATCAGTCCGTGGATGGCCACGCAGCCGGTGCCCGAGAGCCAGGCCGCCAGATAGCGCACGCATACTTCCACCGTGTCATTGAAGCCTTCCGGCGTGATGCTGCCGGTGCAGGGCCTGAGCAGATCATCCGCACGGATTTCGGCTGCCGGCATGACCTGCAGCTGATTCAGGCCGGGCATGACCGCCTCGAATGCACTGCGTGCAATGGTGATGAGTCCCGGATGCGCGACCCAGGTGCCATCATGGCCGAGCGTTGCTTCACGCTGTTTGTCGGCACGTACTTTGGCCAAGGCCATGTCGTTGGCGGCAGCATCGTGGCGGTTCGGAATCTGCGCGGCCATGCCGCCCATGGCCAGAATGCCGCGACGGTGGCAGGTTTGAATCAGGCGCGTGGCATAGCTGTTGAGGAAGTGCGTGCCCATGGTGATCTGGCCGCGCTCGGGCAGCATAAAAGCGGGCTGTGTGTACAGGGTTTTGATCGCCGAAAAGATGTAATCCCAGCGGCCGCAGTTCAGGGCAGCGATGCGTGTGCGCAGGGCATGGATGATTTCATCCATCTGGAAGGCGGCCGGCAGCGTTTCGATCAAGACCGTGACTTTGATCTGCCCCGCGGGCAACCCCAGGGTGTTTTCAATGAAGGACAGCGCGTCATCGATCCATTGCGCCTCTGCATACGATTGCAATTTCGGAATGTAAAAAAACGGGCCGCGCTGCTGCGCCGCCAAGGCTGCGGCATTGTGGAAGGCGAACAGACCCAGATCGAACAGCAGACCCGACATCGGTTCGCCGTCGATGCGGATGTGCCGCTCGGGCAGATGCAGGCCGCGCGGTCGCACCATCAGCACCGTGCGCCGTTCCGGCTTCAGCCGATAGACAGGCGCTTCTGGCGTTCCGGCATCGAACTGCAGATTGCCGCGTACGGCGTTCTTCAGCGCCTGCTGGCCGTTGAGCAGATTGTGCCAGGTCGGCGCGGTTGAATCCTCGAAGTCGGCCATGAACACATCGGCCTCGGAGTTCAGGGCATTGATCACGGTTTTGGCATCGACCGGCCCGGTAATTTCAACGCAACGCTGCTGCAGAATGTCGGGAATCGGGGCGGCACGCCATTCGGCGCTGCGCAGGTTTGCGGTATGCTCATCGAAACCTGGTAATACGCCTTTATGCGCCTGACGCACACGCAGCAACGCCTGCCGGCCGGGTTCGAACGCGACATGCAGGTTCCGCAGAAACTCCAGCGCATCGCCGTCCAAAAGCGCCGAGGCTGCCGATTCGGGCTCAAACTGGATCTTGGGCTGGTGCAGAGGCTGTTTCTGGGCGAGGGTCATGGCGGTCTCCTTAGCCAAGACCGTAGTCCTCGAGTTAATATTTGACAAACTAAATATTTCAATAAATAATATTAACAATTGTTATAGTTATAGGAATAACGGGGAAAATCATGACGAAAGCACCGAAGAAAAAAGCCCAGCCGCGGTTTTATTACAAAGGTGACCGTCTGAAACCCTTGCGCGCCTTCTGTCAAACCGCCCGCCTGGGCTCGGTGTCGCGCGCGGCCGAGTCCCTGTTTCTGAGCCAACCGGCGGTGACCTTGCAGCTGCAGGCCCTGGAACGCGAGTTCGGTACCCGCCTGTTCGAACGTTTCGGTCGGCGCTGGACGCTGACCCAGGAGGGGGCCGCCTTGTATGATCTGGCACGCCCCCTGGTGGAGGGGCTGGACCGCATTGACAAGGATTTCCAGGAAAAGGTCGGTAATCAGGAAACGGCGGAGTTGCACATCGCCGCCGGGAGTTCGACGATTTTGTATCTTCTTCCTGAAATTGTGTCTAAATTCCGCGAAAACCACCCTAAAGTGCAGTTATTTCTGCATAACGTGACTGGGCAGGACGGCCTGGGCCTGCTCCGCAATGACGGTTGCGATCTGGCGGTGGGTTCGGTGCTGGATGTGCCGGGCGATTTGGTCTACAACCCGGCCTACAGCTTCGACCCGATGCTGATCATGGCCAAAGACCATCCTTTGGCCAAAAAAGACAGTATCAAACTGGCCGATCTGTCGCCCTTCGGCTTGATTCTGCCGCCGAAGCGCCTGAGCACCTGGCGGCTGGTGGATCTGGTGTTCCAGAAAAACCGGGTGCCCTACACCGTCGCCCTGGAAGTCGGCGGCTGGGAAGTGATCAAGCAATACGTAGCCATGGGCCTGGGCATCTCGATCGTCACCGGCATCTGCTTGAATGCGCAGGACCAGGAACGTCTGGTGGCGCGCAACATGAAGGAATATTTTCCCTCGCGCAGTTATGGCGTGGTCATGCGTAAAGGCAAACTGCTGTCGCCGGCGGCACAGGCCTTCGCGGAGCTGGTCAAACCGGGCACGATTCCGTCACGCGGCTATTTCGAAACCGGCCACTCGGAACGCTGAGGATTATTGCGCGGGCGTACACACCGGATCGCGGCCGAGCAGTTTATCCATGCGGCTCTGCGCCTCGCACACCGGCGCCGGGGCGGGCTTCGGGCGCTTGGCCTCCTGCGCAGCCAGCTGTGCTTTCTGCCATTCGGCGATACGGGCGCGGATCTGCGGCAGCGCCGCCTGCGCGGCGCGTTCGCCTTCCAGAATGGCCTGATGCCGTTGTTCGAATTCGGCCGGACCGATGGCGGCCACACGCGGGCGGATGATCACTTCGGCGCGGGCCAACTCCTGCTCACCGAGTTTCTGGCCCATGATCGCTACCGACTGGTTGACGATGCCGAGCATGCCGTCGGGCGTCTTGCCATTGGCTTTGCTGGAGATGTCGACGGCAATCACCAGATCAGCACCGAGTTGGCGCGCGGCATCCACCGGCACCGGGCTGACCACGCCGCCATCGACATAGGTTTTACCGCCGATCCTGACCGGCTCGAACACCCCGGGAATGCTGCTTGACGCGCGCACCGCCTGACCGGCGTTACCGCGGTTGAACACCGTGCGCTGACCGGTTTCCAGCTGCGTGGCCACGGCCGCGAACGGTTTGGGCAGACGCTCGATCGGCTTGCCGCCGATCTGGCCGTTCACGTAATCCTGCAGCTTCTGGCCTTTGACCACGCCGCCGGAAAAAAGACTGACGTCGCGGATGGTCGACTCCTCCAGCGCCACGGCGCGTTGCTGCAGGCGGTACGGATCCATGCCGCTGGCATACAGCACGCCGACCACGCTGCCGGCGCTGGTGCCGGCCACGACTTCAGGCCGGATGCCGTTGGCTTCCAACATCTTGATCACGCCGATATGGGCGAAGCCCTTCGCGGCACCGCCACCGAGCGCCAGACCGATGCGGATTTTCGGCAAAGGTGCCGGCTTCGGTGCGGTGACCATCGTTGGCGGCACGGTCTTGGGCGGCGGCGTGCTGCTGCAGGCAGCCAACAGCACCAAGGACAAACAGAAGACGAATCGGGACATGCGCCGGAGTGTAGCATGCAGGCGAGCGACAGCATTTCCCCAAGCGGCCGGCACCGGCGTAAAATACAGCATCCATTCATCCAGAATCCCGCCATGAGCACCGATACCCCGCCCGACCGCCTTGCCCTCGACAACCGCAGCCCGTATTTCAACGAGGCCGCGCTCGACCGCGGCATCGGTGTGCGTTTCAAAGGCATGGAATACACCAATGTCGCCGAGTACTGCGTATCGGAAGGCTGGATCCGGCTACCGGTCGGCAAATCGCTGGACCGCCGCGGCAATGCGATGACCTTCAAACACATCGGCCCGGTGGAAGTCTGGTATCTGACCTGAGCGTAACGGCTTACTGAAAAATACCGCCCTGCCGGGCGGTATTTTTTTGCGTCATCGGATTACTTCTGTTTGTCTATCCATTGCTGGACGCGGCGTTCAAGCAGGGCCATCGGCATGCTGCCGCCGGTCAACACCACGTCATGAAAAGCCTTCAGATCGAATTTCGGACCGAGTTGCTTTTTGGCGCTCTCGCGCAGGTCGAGAATTTTATTCATGCCGACCTTGTAGGCCAGCGCCTGTCCGGGCATCACCAGATAGCGTTCGATTTCAGCAACGACGTCGGTTTCCGGCATGCCGGTTTTTTCCAGCATGTAGGCAATGGCCTGTTCGCGGGTCCAGCGCTTTTCATGCATGCCGGTATCCACAACCAAACGCACGGCACGGAACATTTCCGCCTGCAGACGGCCGAGATTATCGAGCGGTGCTTTTTGGAAGCCGGCCTCCCAGGCCAACCGCTCGGAATACAGGGCCCAGCCTTCGGCATAGGCTGTAAACGGCAGCACCTTGCGGAAAATCGGCACGCCGGACAGCTCCTGCTGGATGGCGATCTGGAAATGGTGTCCGGGAATGCCTTCATGATAGGCCAGCGTGCGCATTCCGAATTTGGCGACTTCACCGGTGTTGCGCAGGTTGATGTAGAAAACGCCGGGCCGCGAACCGTCGAACGCCGGCGGGTTGTAGTAGGCCCCGGGCGCGGTGGCTTCACGGAATGCCGGAACGCGTTCGACCTTGACACCGGATTTCGGACGCACGTTGAAATACGGCGTCAGTCCCTTGTCGATGTCGTCAATGATGGTTTGGAAATCATCGATGATCTGCTGACGGCCGGCATCGGTATTGGCATAAAGCTGGTCGGGGCGCTTGGAGATGCCCTGCACGCGCGCGCCGACCGAACCCAGTGTCAGGCCTTCCGCCTGCAGGATGGTTTCCATTTCCGCTTCAATCCGCGCCACTTCGGAAAGACCGAGCTGATGCACTTCATCCGGTGTCATATCGGTGGTGGTATGCATCTTTACGGCATAGGCATAAAACGCCTTGCCATCCGGCAGCGCCCAAACGCCGTTATTGCCCGTGGTTTTCGGCAGCAACTGTTCATAATAGGCAATGAATTTGCCATACGCCGGATACACTTTGTCACGGATGGCGACTTCGGTTTCCGCCAGTATGGCTTTGCGCTGATCGGCGCTGATGGCTTTTTCTCCGGCCTTGTCGATTTTTTCGACCAATGAGGTATACAGGATGTTCTTGGCCGGCTCGGCCGCCACGAACGCGCGCATTTCCTTCAACACCTTTTCCACAACGAAGGTCGGCGGCGTGATGTTCTCCCGTTCACGGGCCTGCAATCCTTCCATGACCTGCGCGACCATGACCGGGGCCTTGCCCAGACGCGCCAGATAGTTTTCCGCTTCGGCCGGCGTACCCACCGGATGCTGCGTGGCCATGAAGGTCGGAAATTCATTCTGGATGCCGAAAAGCTGGTTCAGCGGATAATTGTGGTGCGCGTACTTCTCGCCCTCGGCCTGCAAGGCCAGGAAATATTCGAGCATGTCGTAATTCAAGGCGTCTGCCTCGTTCATGCCGGCACGGTCGTATTGGCGCAACGTTTCCAGATCGGCGCGCAGTTTTTCCTGCAGTTTCTTTTCCTGGGCCAGACTTTGATCGGTCAAATCGTCGCTGTACCAATCCATCCAGCTTGGCAGCATGCGCATCGAGCTCATCATCTGCGGATCCTGGAAACCGTACTCCATGAATACCCGGTCATAGAACCAGTTCGGCTTGATGGGCTTGAACCAAATGCTGTGAATCAGCAACAAAGCCACGGCGGCAAGCAGCAGCAGGAATAGACGGAAAACCCAGCGGAATGCGGTGCGCATGATAAGTCCTCGGAAGCAAAGACCCATCCTAGCCTCCGCCCCCGACCCTGTAAAGGCGCAACCAGTGCCGAGAGGGGCAATGAAAAGGAATTGGCCGGTTCAGTCTGCAGCGAGCAGTGTGTTCACAAGTCTCCGGCGTTTGTTCAAGGCGGCGGCCAAAAACGAAAAACCGGAGAGCTGCTGGTACGGCAGGTGGCCGCCGGGACCATCGACGATGCGGGTGATATACAGATGTGCGGACCCGGCCAGCGCGAACAGGTCGGTCAGCATGTCGCGGTTCAGCTGTCCTGCCGGGATGCCGGCCGCTTTGGCGTGCACATGGATTGGCAGACCGCCCAGATCCGGCACGTCGCTCACCGTGACGATGTCGGCACGCGTGAATGTGCTGCGTGCCAAGGCAATCACCTCGGCATTATCGCTGCAGACCAGCACCCGGCGACCGGCCAGTTTCCCGGCCAGATTGCCGAAGAAGCGATCGATATCGGTGACGTAATCGGTATGCCGCACATGGATCGCGTCGTAATCGGAACCCAACCCGGCGATGCGCCCGCGGATGTGGCCTGCCAGCTCCGGTTGCAGCCGCAAGCGGCGCAGCGCATCCAGCGATACGGTGCCGCCGCCATGCTGGTGATGCAGCAGACAGGCCTGCGGATAACGGCGGCCTGCATCGAAGGTCAGCGGCGCGTGACTCGACGCATCGACGAAACGCCACGCCTGATCACTCCAGATTTTGGTGTAATCGGCAAGCCGGCCCTGCACCGCTTCGGGAAACGTGCTGGCCGCATTCAGCTGCCGCAGGCGCTCGGGAGCCAATTGCAGTTCGGCCTGCTGGCCTTTGCCAAGACGGAAGTAGGTGGCGAAATCATCGCCGAAGCCGGTTACGGCCGAATCCACGATCAGCGTCCGGCCGTGCGTTTCGGCATAACGCCAGCACAGTTCGATCTGGCACAGCATGTCGTTGAAGCCGCCTTCCGGGCGACAGAGCAGATAGCGCTCAGACACCGCGGTGCTTGCCTTGATACGGGGCGTACCAGGCTTTGATGGCGGCGATGTCGGCGGCCATATCATCGCTGAGATGGAACACCCGGCCGACGCCGATGGATTTGCTCGGATAGTCGAAATACACGCACACCACCGGTACATCAGCTTTTTTCGCGATTTTCCAGAATCCGGTCTTCCACTGCGTCACTGCGCGGCGGGTACCCTCGGGCGCAAGCACGAACCACATGCGTTCGGCGGCAATCATCTGCTCGGCGACCTGATCGGCGATGCCGCCGGGATTGGCGCGGTTGACCGGAATGCCGCCCAGCCATTTGAGCAGGCCGCCCAGTGGCCAGAAAAATACTTCCTGTTTGCCCATGAACACGATATGCAGATCCATCGCCACTTTCGCGATCAGGCCGTGTATGGCGTCCCAGGCCGAGGAATGCGGGGCGCCGACCACCACCATTTTTTTCAGATCCGGCCATTCACCAACCATCTTCCAGCCGCTGATCGACAGCAGGCGTTCAGCCAAGCGGCGCAACCAGGGCGGCGTGTTGGCGGGCGGGGCATTGGGCGGCAGCGGCAGTACGTTCGACATCAGTCCTCGCTGGCGCCGGGGGTCTGACGCTGCTGCTTGAGTGTGCCATGCGCCCGTTTTTTTTCCAAGCGCCGGCGCTGCGAAGCGCGCGTCGGCTTGGTGGCCACCCGCGGCTTTGGCGGTTCCAGCACCGAGCGCACCAGCGCCGCCAGCCGCTGGCGGGCGTCGTCGCGGTTCTGCTCCTGGCTGCGGAAGCGCTGGGCCTGGATGATGATTTCGCCGGATTCGGTAATGCGCTGGTCGCGCTTTTTCGCCAGGCGCTGCTTGACCGCATCCGGCAAAGCGGCGCAGGCCCAGATGAAAAAACGCAGCTCGATGGCGGTCGACACCTTATTGACGTTCTGTCCGCCCGGACCGCTGGAGCGGAT
>CAJAPA010000064.1 GCA_903942465.1 uncultured Gammaproteobacteria bacterium | reverse complement strand
TCTCAATGAGGTCATCGCTGCCCTCGCGCACCGGCAATCCGGGCTGGCGATTCACCCGAATGACGATGTCAATTACGGCCAAAGTTCGAACGATGTGGTGCCCAGCAGCAGTCTTCTGGCATCGGCGCTGCTGCTGAACAGAGTGCTTCTGCCCTCACTCAAACAATTGCGGGCCAGCGTTTCCAGGAAAGCGCGTCAGGGCCGCGGTCTGGTGAAAACCGGCCGGACGCATCTGATGGATGCCATGCCGATCACGGTGGAGCAGGAATTGTCGGCTTGGCTGGCGCAGCTGGATGCCGCCGTGGCGCGCCTGCAGGACACCGGAAAGCGGCTTGTGGAGCTGCCGCTGGGCGGCACCGCCGTCGGCACCGGAGTGAATGCCGATCCGAAAATGACCGTACTGGCCTGCCGGCACCTCGCCAAAGCCACCGGCCTGCGCATCCGCCCGGCAGCCAATAAATTCGAATCCATGGCGGCGCAGGACCATTTGGTCGAGCTCTCCGGCCAGTGCAATGGTCTGGCGGTGACCCTGATGAAAATCGCCAATGATCTGCGCTGGATGAACTCCGGCCCCTTGACCGGGCTGTCGGAGGCGGAATTGCCGGCTTTGCAGGCAGGTAGCTCGATCATGCCGGGCAAGGTGAATCCGGTAATCCCCGAAGCGGTGACCATGGTCTGCGCGCAGGTCATGGGAAATCACGCGACGGTGTCCATTGCTGGGCAGAGCGGCAGCTTCCAGCTCAACACCATGATGCCGGTGATCGCCTACAACAGCATCCAGAATCTGAATCTGCTGGCATCGGCCTGCAGCCATCTGGCGGAAAAAGCCATTGACGGTCTGACCTTCAACAAGGCGCGGATGAGTGAGGCCTTGGCCCGCAATCCGATGCTGGTCACCGCCCTGAATCCGGTTATCGGGTATGAAAAGGCGGCGCAGATTGCCAAGCGGGCCTATGCTGAAAACCGGCCAGTCATCGACGTGGCCAAGGAAATGACGGATTTGAGTCTGGCCGATTTGAAGCGGCTACTTGATCCGGCGCGGCTGACCTGAGCCGGCAGAGGGCTGCAGCGGAGGGTGTACAGATCCGAGTCAGGCCTTATGCAATCTCGTCCTGGTGATCTTCGACGACTCTGCCTATCTCGTCGAGATTCTTCTCGACAGCTTCGACGCAGTCGGCATCCAATTTGCCCGAGGCGGCCATGCGTTTCAATTCATTGATGGCCTCGTCCATCGGCCATTTTTTCTTGTAGGGTCTCGTGCTGACCAGTGCATCGAGGATGTCAGCCACCGTGATTATTCTTGCCTCGACCGGTATCGCACTTCCTTTCAGGCCGTAGGGGTAGCCGGAGCCATCCATTTGCTCGTGGTGGTAGGCCACGATGTTCCTCATGATCGTGGAATCCTTGGACTTTTCGAGATTGAAGTCATGCAGTATCTTTTCGACAATTTCGACTCCTTTGCCGACATGGGTCTGCATAATTCTTTTTTCGTCATCGTCCAGTTTCCCGGGTTTTAGCAACACCGCATCGGGGATGCCGATTTTCCCGATGTCATGCAAAGGTGCGAACAGGTAGACATGTTCGATGAATTCATCGTTAAGCCCATGTTTTCCGGATATGTGTTTTGCGATGATGCGGGAGTTTTTCGCCATTCTTTCGAGATGGGCGCCTGTCTCGAAATCCCTGAGGTTGGCGAAATCCCGGGCCATGTGCACCGTGGCGTTGATGGACCGGATGGTCGAGAACTCCCTTACCAGGGTCATGTTGATGATGTTCGAATACAGCACGAGGTCGCGCTGTATTTCGGGCGTGAATGCCGCGGTTTGGGTCGAATCGTAAAAAAGGAATCCGATGAAGGCCTCCTGGTCGTACATTGGTACGGTAAAGGAGGATTTGTAGCCCTGCTCCAGCACCCATGCGGAGTGCTTGTTCGTCGGCTGCAGGGATTGCCCGATATCGTCGATGACCCGTTGGCTGCGTGACAATGCCAAGCTGCTCAAGGACTTACTGTTAGCCAGATTGTACTCGTATCCGCTGATGGGGACGCCTGATCGCGTGCTGTTGATGAAGGTCTTGAGTAAATCGGTGGAGGGGTCGTAAATGGCGCAGCCGATTCGATCGATTTGCGGGATTTTCACCAACAACGAATCGTGCAGTTTGGCCAATCGCTCTTGCAGTGTTTCAGAGGTCGAAACGATGTCCAGCAGGGACTTTGTCATGGGTCTGCCGTGTCATGTGATGATGGAAACTCCCGACCCCAATTCTATACCGATTGGCTTGGGATGCAAGTCGTCATGGCTTCAAAAAAATACCCCGGCAAGCCGGGGTTTTTCATTCAGTAAAATCGGATCAGGGTTTCGGTGCTGTTTCGGCATTCTGCGTCGATTCACCCATATCGATGTTGATACTGTCCGCGGTGTGCACGCTGCAGCCGTCCATGCCTTGCTCCACGGTCATCGGTTCGGGTTTGAACTGTGGAAGATCCGCAGTCAGTTTTTTCTCGATAGCTTGCAATTCAAGCGCGCTGGCACAGAGTTTGTCGGCGACGAGCTTGATATTACCGGCCTTGGCTTCCACCGTCTTCTCGATTTCGGCCTCGTTCTTGCCGCTGATGATACCGCCGAGGGCGCTGCCGATGGCCTGGGTCGCCAATTTCGCGCTTTCCTTGCCGATTTCCAGACCCTGCATCGCAATCTGCTTGGTCGCGGCATAGTACTGTTTGGTGAGTTCACGTTGTTCCGTGCTCAGCGTCACCGCTTGTCCGGCAATGCTGAGATCGCCATTTGCAGTGATAGTCGCCTTGCCGCCGTCCTGCATCGTTATGGTGATATCGGTCAGGTCGGCTTTGGCTTCGGCAATGGCCTTGTTCATGTCGGCTTCGATGTCCTTGGCAACATCGGCCTTGATGCCTTCGACGGTCTGTGCGGTGTTGTCGGCATTGCAGGCGGCGAGCATTGCGGTCAGCAGGGCCAGTGGCAGATAGCGGGTGGTTTTCATGGTCGGGTCTTTCCTGTGAATGATTCCGGGGAAGCCGGAGCGGAAAATCCGCCCCGGCACGGGACATCTTAACCTTCGTCGCGGTAGCGACGCATTCTGACCGCTCCGGCGAGGAAGACCAGTCCGATGACGACGCCGATCCAAAGATTGGCCGTGCCCAGCAGGCTGTAGGTATTGGCGAGCAGCACGCTGACGGCATTGTCCGGATTCATGTTGACGTTGGTTTCGGCGACCTGGCCAAGCCAGGATCCGGGGAACACGCTGCCCAGACCGCGGGCCACAATGATTTTCCAGTAGCTTTCCAGCACGAAGGGAGAGCCGGCAAGGGCATTGACCCAGGTCAGGATGACGCCACCCACGACCGGGACGCCGACCGCCCACAGGAAGGGTTTGGTCTTGGCCCAGCTGGAGACAAACATCAGGTAGCCGACGGTCGGCAGCGCCCAAAGCACATAAACCGGGATGAAGCTGACGATCTGCGCGATGACCAGATAGAAGTTGGCATCGCCCAGCACCAGGCCGAACAGGTTCAGGCCATGGAAGGCCGCCAGCACCATCAGGATGAACAGGACCACCAGGGACAGCGCCAGAGCGAAAGCAATGGCAATGATCGGACCGACCACCAGAGCCATCAGGGCCTTGGAAACCACGGTGTCGCGGTCGGAAACCGGCAGCGATTTCCAGAACAGGATGCTACGGTCCTTGCGTTCGTCATACAGACAGCCGAGGCAGTAGAAGAACACCACGAAGCCGAGCGTGAACATCAGCGGCATGGCCACGGCCGGGTAACCGACAGCCAGCCCCTTGGCGAACTCGATCTTCTGAGGATCCGTGATGTCGTTGAGGGCCTGCTGCAGGTTGATGGCGGCATTATTGCCATCCAGATGGAAGCTGCCTTGGCTTCCTGCCACGGTCGCGAACAACATGGAACCGATGGTCAGCAGGGCCAGAAGTCCGGAGACCACCACGGGAGCCCAGAAGAAGCCGCCCTTGTGTTCCCAGTATTCGCGTTTCAAAAGCCATTTCATCGTGTTCATGCGTAGGTTCCTTTCATGGTGGCGACAAACAGGTCGGCGATGCCTGGCGTCTTCATGTCGCCAAGCGGCGCCAGGGTATTGCGGTTGATGCCGTCGAACAGGAAAACGGTCTTGCCGAACACCGATCGTTCGTCGATTGGACCGAGTGCCTTGGCAGCGGCGTAATGTTCGGAACCGACCATCACTTCGGTAAAGCGTTCGGCGATTTCATCCATGCTGGTGTTCAGGGTGATTTTTCCTTCGCGGATGAAAATCAGATCGCTGAGGATATGTTCGATTTCCTCGACCTGGTGGGTGGTGACGATGATGGTCTTGCCTTCATCGAAGTATTCCTCCAGCAGATTCTGGTAGAACTGCTTGCGGTAGAGGATGTCCAGACCCAGGGTCGGTTCGTCCAGCACCAGCAGCTTGGCATCGATCGACATGACGATGGCCAGATGCAGCTGCACGATCATGCCTTTCGACATTTCCTTGACCTTCATGGTCGGCTTCAGCTTGGTTTTGGCCAGATAGGCATCGGCCTTGCTGCGGTCGAATTTAGGATGGGTTCCCGCCACGAAATCGAGGGCATCGCGGACGCGCATCCAGCGGGGAAGCACAGCCACGTCGGCGATGAAGCAGACTTCTTTCATCAGGTCATCGCGCTGGGTGCGTGGATCGAAACCGAGGACCTTCAGTTCACCTTCGAAGGGGATCAGGCCGAGTGCGGCTTTTAGCGTGGTGGTTTTGCCGGAACCGTTCGGGCCGATCAAGCCGACGATGCGGCCGGGCTGGATTTCCAGATTGACCCTGTCGACCGCGGCCTGCTTGCCGTAGTGTTTGCTCAGCGCGGTAGCGTGAAGGACGCTGCTCATGCTTGTTCTCCCTTGTTGGATGCGAATAAATGTTCGGGCTGCAGGCCCAGGCGTTTGATGCGGGCCGCGATGACGGGCCATTCATCCTGCAGGAAGCGCTGTTTCTCGCTCGTCAGCAGCTGGTCCTTGGCGTTCTCGCTCATGTACATGCCGAGACCGCGGCGCTTTTCCACCACGTTTTCATCGGCAAGCTCCTGGAACGCGCGGGATACGGTAATCGGATTGAGCTGGTATTCCGCGGCGATCTGCCGGACCGAGGGCAGGGCATCGCCGGGTTTGATGTCGCCGTCCAGCATCATGCCGACCAATTTGTCTTTCAGTTGGCGGTAGATCGGGCTGTTGTCGCTCCATTGAATGCTCATTAGCGGGCTCCTGTCGGCAGATTGGATTTACCGAATGAGAAATACGGGCTGCCGAAGGCACGTTTGGCTTTCTTGGCAGCCTGGCTCTTGCCGACATTGGCATTGCCCTGCACCGAGGAGTTGGCGGAGGATGCGGCAAAGCCGGCGGCGGTGGCGGCGCTGGCCGGCGCCTCGCCGCTCAGGTAGCCCGCAAACAACAGCAGGCCCGAAAGTGTTAGGCTGATGGCCGTGTTTTTCAGTGAAAGTGCCATGGGGAACTCCAGTGGTGTATGCGTTAGGTGTTGTAGGTAACTATAACAGTATATTTTTTACTGTCAACAAGAAATTCATCCTGTCACTGCTAAGTTCTTCATATTCCATTCAGGAATGCGACCAAGGAAAGCCATAATGAAAATGAAATCAATGGGATATATTGCTTTAGGTTTAGTGTTCGCCTCGTCATTAGCGGTCGCAAAGACCGATGTGTTGGCGCATCAGTACCGGACTTTGGCGGGTAAAGAGCAGGTCAATTTCAAGAAAACCTATTCCGGCAAGGTGCTTTTGGTGGTCAATACCGCCAGCAAATGCGGTTACACCCCGCAATTCGAGGCGCTCGAGGCCATGAATGCCAAATATCAAAGCAAAGGCTTTGCCGTTCTGGGTTTTCCGTCCAATGACTTCATGGGGCAGGATCCCGGCAGCGAGAAGGAAATCAAGGAATTCTGCACGCTGACTTACGGCGTCAAGTTCCCGATGTTCGAGAAAGTGCATGTGAAGGGCAATGATGCCACCGGCATTTACCGCGATTTCAAAGCAGTCACGGGGGACGAGCCCGGCTGGAATTTCCATAAATTCCTCATCGACCGCAAAGGCAATGTCATTGGCAGCTTCCCGAGCAAGGTCAAGCCCGATGACGCCCAGCTGGTGGCCAAAATCGAAGCGGCGCTGGCCGCCAAATAAATCCTGAAAGTTTCGTTTGCCCTGAGCCGCTTTTGCAAGGACAATAGTGGCTTCTCAACGTGGAGTAGATTTCCGATGAAGTTCAAGCAACCCGTAGCCTTGGTGATGGCCGGTGCCCTGATGTGCGTCAGCCTGTCCGCCTGCAGCAAAGATGAAAAAGGGGCCGATGGTGCCGCGAAGTCGGCCGATGCCATTACCAGCACTGCCAGCGGTTCCGAAACCGTCAAGGGTCTGTCCGGAATGAATACCGAGCGCAAGCAGGTCAGTTACATGATCGGCATGGACATCGCCAAGTCGCTCAAGGAAATCGAACAGGAAATCGACGTCGACATGCTGACCAAAGGCATGCGCGACCAGATGGCCGACAAGCCGCTGGTCAGCGAAGCGCAGCACACGCAAATCCGTGAGGCCTTCAGCGTGAAACTGCAGGCGCACGCCGAAAAAGTCGCCGCCGAATTGCCGAAGAAGAATCTCGAAGCCGGCAAGGCTTTCCTGGCCAAGAACAAAGGCGCACCGGGCGTCATCACCACGGCCAGCGGCCTGCAGTATCAGGTCCTGCGCCAGGGTTCCGGCGCCAAGCCGGCAACCGATGATGCTCTGGTGAAAGTGCATTACAAGGGAACATTGATCGATGGCACGCCGTTCGACAGCTCCTATGAACGCAACGAACCGGCCCAATTTTCCCTGGCCGAAGTGGTTCCGGGCTGGGCTGAAGGCGTCAAGCTGATGTCGGTCGGCAGCAAATACAAACTCTGGATTCCCAGTGAATTGGGTTGGGGCGAAATGGGCAGCCCGCCTGTCATCGGTCCGAATGCGGCCGTGGTGTTCGAAGTCGAACTGCTGGAAACCAAAGCGCGTCCGGCCGGTGAAGCACCTGAAATGCCTGCAGGCCAGTAATCCGGTAGGTCAAAAGCCAAGGATGTCTGCATGAAAGTTACTGTATTCGGTACCGGATATGTTGGTTTGGTCACAGGCACCTGCTTGGCCGAAATGGGCAATCAGGTGGTCTGTGTTGACATCGATAGCGCGAAGGTGGATGGCCTGAACAAGGGGCAGATTCCGATTTTCGAGCCGGGTCTGACGCCGATGGTGGTTCAGAATCACCAGGAAGGACGTCTTCAGTTCACTACCGATGCCGTATCGGCTGTGGCTCACGGCGACATCATATTCATCGCCGTGGGCACGCCGCCCGACGAGGATGGCAGTGCGGATCTGCAATATGTTCTGGCCGTGGCCGACACCATTGGCCGGCATCTGACGCACTATGCCGTGGTGGTCAACAAATCGACCGTGCCGGTCGGTACTGCCGACCGCGTCGAGGCCGCCATCACCGCGGCCCTTCAAACCCGTGGTGTGCAGATGCCGTTCGATGTGGTTTCCAATCCCGAGTTTCTGAAGGAAGGCGATGCGGTGAAGGATTGCATGCGTCCGGACCGGATCGTGATAGGAGCCAAGTCGGGCAAGGCGCTGGAAGTCCTGAAGAAACTCTATGCGCCGTTCAACCGAAACCACGACCGCATCGTTGCCATGGATGTGCGTTCCGCCGAACTGACCAAATACGCGGCAAATGCCATGCTGGCCACCAAGATCAGTTTCATGAACGAAATGGCCAATATCGCCGAGCGCGTCGGAGCCGATATCGAAATGGTCCGACACGGCATCGGCTCCGATCCGCGCATCGGCTACAGCTTCATCTACCCCGGGGCGGGATACGGCGGTTCGTGCTTTCCCAAGGATGTTCAGGCGCTCGAGCGTACCGCCCGCCAACACGGCTATGAAGCCCAGATACTCACGGCCGTTGAAGCGGTCAACGACCGTCAGAAAGACAAATTGTTCGATCTCATCAGCCGCCATTTCGAGGGCGAGCTTCAAGGCAAGACCTTTGCGGTCTGGGGATTGTCATTCAAACCCAACACCGATGACATGCGGGCCGCATCGAGCCGCAATCTGCTCGCCAGTCTGTGGAACGCGGGCGCCAGGGTACAGGCATTCGATCCGGAAGCGATGCATGAGGCCGAACGAGTTTTCGGCCAGCGCGATGACCTCATGCTGGTGGGAACCGCCAGCGCCGCCCTACAGAATGCCGATGCTCTGGTCGTGGTCACCGAATGGAAGAATTTCCGCAGCCCCGATTTCGCCCAGCTCAAGCAGCAGCTGTCGGCGGCCGTGGTGTTCGATGGCCGGAATATCTATGATCCGGAAACGGTCGAACAGGCTGGCATCGCCTACTACGGCATCGGCCGCGGTCGCAGCATCATCCGGAACAGCTGATCATGTCCGGCAGTTCCGAGGACCGTATCGCCGAACTGGAAATGCGCCTGAGTTTCCAGGAGCATGCGCTCGGCGAGTTGAGCGATGCCCTTGCTGAATCGCGCATGGAGGTTTACCGGCAATCCGAGCAGCTTCGCCGCGCGCTCGATGAGCTGAAGGCCCTGCGCAACATGGTTCCCGGCGATTCCGGAACCGAACCGCCGCCGCCCCATTATTGAGCCCATGAGCAACTCCCTGAAAGACCAATTGCTTGGCCTCGGTTTCAAGCAGGTGCCGAAACCCGAACGCAAGCCCGAGGCATCGGTTCGTCCATCTCCCAAGGCGGTCCAGCCCAAAACAACCGACCGCACCAGGCATGGCGGAAAGCCGAAGCCGCGCCAGACCCGGGAAGAAATCGATCTGGCCAGGGCCTTTGCCCTGCGAACCCAACAGGAAAAGCGCGAGCGTGACGCGGCGGAACAGGCCAAGCAGATCGCTGCCCAGCAGAAAAAAGCCGCCAAGGAACAGGTCGGCAAGCTGCTTGATGGCGGCATTTTGAATGCCGCCGATGCCGATATCGCCCGGCATTTCTCCTACGGCGGAAAAATAAAGCGCATCTATGTCACGGGCGGCCAATTGAATGCACTCAATGCCGGTGAGCTTGGCGTGGTTCAATACAACGGCCGTTATTGCCTGACCGCCCGCGAAACCGTTCTGGCCGTGCGTGCGCTCCTGCCATCCCTGGTTGCCCTGTATTGCGACGGCAATGAGGAAGCCCTTCCGGAGGGCTATGACGATCCGAAATTCAAGGTTCCTGACGATCTCATCTGGTAGTCATTCCGGGTCGTAATCCAGATTCGCGGCCAGAAACTTTTCGGCCTGGATCAGCGTGATGCCCTTGCGCTGCGCATAATCGACGAGTTGGTCGCGCCCGAGCCTGCCGACCACGAAATACTGGCTCTGCGGGTGCGCGAAATAATAGCCGCTCACCGCAGATGCAGGATGCATGGCGAAATTTTCGGTCAAATGCAGATCGATCGCGGTTTCGGCACCGAGTAAAGCGAATAGACTCCGCTTCTCGCTGTGATCGGGGCAGGCCGGATAACCCGGGGCCGGCCGGATGCCTTGATAGCGTTCTTCAATCAACGCGTCATGGTCAAAGGCTTCATCGTCGGCGTAGGGCCAGAACTCAGTACGGACTTTGCGGTGCAGCCATTCCGTACAGGCTTCGGCAAACCGATCGGCCAGGGCCTTGAGCAGGATGGCGGAATAGTCATCGTGTTCCTGCTCGAATGCACGTGCCCGGGCGTCCACACCTTCACCGCAGTTGACCGCAAAAGCGCCGATGTAATCATTCTCGGGTGCGATGAAGTCCGCCAGACAAAGATTCGGACGGGTCTCGGGTTTCTGCGCCTGCTGCCGCAGGAAGTGCAGCAGGCAATGGCCGTTCGCCGTGTCGAGTATTACATCCTCGCCTTTGCTGGATGCCGGCCAAATGCCGATAACCGCGCGTGCACGCAGCCATTTCTCGCAAACGATCCGTGCCAGCATCTCCTGGGCATCGGCAAACAGCGCACGCGCCTGGTTGCCGACCACGGCATCGTCAAGGATCGCGGGATACCTACCGGAAAGCTCCCAGCTCTGGAAGAACGGGGTCCAGTCGAAGTAGGGCGTCAGCGTGTCGAGCGGTATGTCATCCAGAACACGGGTGCCCGTGAATAGCGGCGAGACCTGCCTGTGGTCGTTCCAGTCGATTTTCAGCGCATTGTTCCGGGCATCGCTGAGGGCAACCAGCGCCTTGGCATCCGATTTTTGGGCATGCCGTAATCGGATTTGCGCATAATCCTCGGCAATATCCTTCAAATAGTCCTGGTTCTGCCCGGGTGCACACACGGCAGCCGCTACACCGACAGCGCGCGAGGCATCCTTGACCCAGATGACCGGTTGCTGATGGTGCGGAGCGATTTTAAGGGCAGTATGCGCGCGCGAGGTGGTCGCTCCGCCGATAAGCAGCGGCAGCGTGATGCCCTGGCGGTTCATTTCCTTGGCGATGTGACTCATTTCTTCCAAAGACGGCGTAATCAGGCCGGACAGGCCGATGGCGACCGCACGGTGTTCGATGGCGGCATCGATGATGGTCTGTGCCGGCACCATCACGCCGAGATCGATGATTTCGAAATTGTTGCAGGCCAGTACCACGCCGACGATGTTCTTGCCGATGTCATGCACATCGCCTTTGACCGTGGCCATGATGATTCGGCCATTCGAACTGTCCGTACTGCCGGTTTCCTTCAGGGCTTCGATGTGCGGGAGAAGCAGGGCGACCGATTTCTTCATCACCCGCGCCGATTTGATCACCTGCGGCAGGAACATTTTTCCGGAACCAAAAAGATCACCGACCGTGTTCATGCCGCGCATCAGGTGCTGTTCGATGACATGCAGGGGATGTTCGGCTGCCAGTCGGGCTTCTTCGGTATCGGTCTCGACATAAGCATCAATGCCGTGAACAAGCGCATGTGCCAGTCGGTCCGCGACAGGCCAGCTGCGCCAGGCCAGAACCGCCGGATCGTCTTCAGCGCGGACTGACTGGAAGGCGGCTGCACGGGCCATCACTTTTTCCGTCGCCTCGCTGTCGGTGTTGAGCACCAACGCTTCCACGAGCGTGCGCAGCTCCGGGTCCAAGTCATCGTAGAGCGGCATCGCGCCGGCATTGACGATGCCCATGTCCAGGCCGGAACGGATGGCGTGGTAGAGAAAAACCGAGTGGATGGCTTCACGCAGCGGTGTATTGCCCCTAAAGCTGAAGCTGACGTTGGATACACCGCCGGAAACATGCGAAAGCGGAAAGCGCCGACGCAGCTCGGCAGCGGCGGTTATGAAGGCAACGGCATAATCGTCATGTTCGCGGATACCAGTTCCAATGGCGAAAATGTTGGGGTCGAAAATGATGTCTTCAGGCGGAAATCCGAGCTTTTCGGTCAGGAGGTCGTATGCCCGGCTGCAGATGGCGACCTTGCGTTCCAGGGTGTCGGCCTGTCCGGTTTCATCGAAGGCCATGATGACCACGGCCGCGCCATGGCGGTGAACCAGGTCGGCCTGCCGGAGGAATTCGGCTTCACCTTCCTTGAGCGATATCGAATTGACAACGCACTTGCCCTGGACCCATTTCAGGCCGGCTTCAATCACTGACCATTTCGAAGAATCGATCATCACCGGAACCCGGGCGATGTCCGGCTCGGAGGCGACCAGACGCAGGAAGTGCGTCATCGCGGCCTCCGAGTCCAACATGCCATCGTCCATGTTGATGTCGATGATCTGTGCGCCATTGTCCACCTGCTGTTTGGCGACAGTGAGTGCCTTGTCGAACTCTTTTTGAACCACGAGTTTCTTGAATTGCGCCGAACCGGTGACGTTTGTCCGTTCACCGACATTCACGAAATTGATGTTCGGCGTGATGACAAAAGGCTGCAGACCGGATAGGCGCGTCAACGCAGGAAGATCTGGAACTAAACGCGGCTTGGCCCCGGCTACGGCGGCTGCGATTGCCCGGATGTGATCAGGGGTGGTGCCGCAGCAGCCGCCAACGATATTGAGAAGGCCTGAATGCGCGAATTCACGCAACTGTTCAGCCATCTGCTCGGGGCTTTCGTCATAGCCGCCGAAAGCGTTCGGCAGGCCTGCATTGGGATGACAGGAAATGAACGTGTCGGCACAGCCGCTGAGTACGTCCAGATGGGCCCGCAGATCTTTGGCGCCGAGTGCGCAGTTCAAGCCCACGGCCATGGGTTTGGCGTGCCTGAGTGAATACCAAAATGCTTCAGCGGTTTGACCTGACAGGGTCCGTCCCGAGCGGTCAGTGATGGTGCCCGAGACCATCAGGGGTAATCGCCAGCCCCGGTCATGGAACACGTCATCGATGGCAAACACCGCGGCTTTGGCATTGAGCGTGTCGAATACGGTTTCCACCATCAGGATATCGGCGCCGCCGTCAATCAGACCGTTGGCGGCCTCCCGGTAATGGCTGCATAGGGTGTCGAAGTCGGTATTGCGGAAGGCAGGGTCGTTGACATCCGGGCTGATCGAGGCTGTGCGTGAGGTTGGTCCGAGGATGCCGATGACGAAACGGGGGCGGTCGGGAGTTTCCGAGCTCATGGCATCGCAGGCTTCCCGGGCCAGGGCGGCCGAGGCCTGATTCAGTTCATAGGCCAGATGTTCAAGACGGTAATCCGATTGCGAGCTCTGCGTGGCATTGAAGGTATTGGTTTCAATCAGGTCGGCGCCGGCGAGCAGATATTGACGATGGATGTCGGAGATCACATCCGGGCGGGTAATCGACAGCAGATCGTTATTGCCTTTCAGATCCTTGCCGCACCCGCAGCCGGCATGGTGGTCATGGTCGGCGGCATGCAGGGCATCAAGGCCGTCGTTGAAGCGTTCGCCGCGGTAATCGGCTTCTTCGAGGCCGAGCGCCTGGATCATGGTGCCCATGGCGCCGTCCAGAATCAGGATGCGCTGGTTCAGGGCGTTTTCAAGCGCGTGGACGCGCGCGGGGTCCTTCCATGGCAGCATCAGGGTTTCACCGCCAGAAGCATCACGATCTCGAAATGCGGCGCACGGCGCTCCCGGCTGACGACTTCACAGTGCTTCAGCTTCAGTCCGGCTTTTTCGGCGAAGCGGATCAATTCTTTCTGGCTGAAACCGAGATTCTCATGGCCGTAGGGTTCCACGGCGCTGCGGTGGCCATGTTTGAGCAGGCAGCTGAGCAGCAACTCGCCGCCGGAGCGCAGGACCCGCGCCGCTTCCTCAATGGCCAGGGCCGGTTTCTTTGAATAACTCAGGGCATGCATCATCAGCACCAGATCGAACTGCGGGCCTTCAAACGGCAAAGCATGCATGTCGGCATTCTGAACCGATACCGTGGGCCATTTCTTCAGGCGTTCAGCGGCAGCTGAAACCACTTTCGGGCTGGAGTCGATGCAGACGTAGCGTTTGGCATAGGGTGCAAAAAGTTCGGCCAGAACACCGTCACCGGAAGCGATATCCAGAACCTCGCCCGGGTCGATCAGGGGCAGGGCGGTGCGGGCCAGCGCTTCCCAGGTCCGGCCCGGCGAGTAGTGGCGCTCCATGTCGCCGGCCACGGTATCCGGCCAGTTTTCATCATCGGCACGTTGGGCCAGCACGACGCTGAGGCGGTCGTAGTCCTGCCGCAGCAGAGGGTCGTCCGTTCCGGCCCGCAATGACTGCCAGAGCCCGATTTCCGCTGGATCCAGGTCCTTGTCATTGAACCGGTAATAGGCACTCACGCCGGAGCGCCGGTCGCGCACCAGATCGAACTCCTTGAGTTTGGCCAAATGCGTGGAAACGCGTGGTTGCGCCAATCCGGTGATGGCCGAGAGTTCGGCAACGGTCAGCTCCTCGTGCTCGAGAAGCGCGAGGAGCCTGACCCGCGTCGGGTCGGCGAGGACTTTGAGGCATTGCGACCAGGACTCGAGATTCATGGCATATATCCTTATATCAGGATACAAAGATATATTTTTTTCAGGGCGATGGCAATACATACGTATGCGCTAAGGGGGTAAAATGACGCACCGCAAATTTTTCCTGCCGAGGATGATATGGATTTTGGCTTCACCGATGAGCAATTGATGATCCGGGACGTGGCGCGCCGCATCGCACAGGAAAAGATCGCCCCCAGTGCCGAACACTTCGACCGGACCGGTGAATTTCCTCTTGAAAACATCCGCTTACTCGGTGAAAACGGCCTCATGGGTATTGAGGTTCCCGAAGCCTATGGCGGTGCCGGCATGGACCCGATCAGCTACGTTCTGGCCATGATTGAAATCGCGGCCGGTGATTGCGCCCATTCGACCATCGTATCCGTCAATAATTCGCTTTTTTGCAACGGTATTCTGAAGTTCGGAACCGAGGAACAGAAGCAGCTGTATGTCCGTGCTATCGCCGAAGGGCGTGAAATCGGTGCCTTCGCACTGACCGAACCGCAGTCCGGTTCCGATGCCACCGCCATGCGCTGCCGTGCAGTCAAGCAGGCGGGTGGCCGCTTCGTCATCAACGGCAAGAAAAGCTGGATTACTTCCGGCCCGGTGGCCAAATACATCGTGCTGTTTGCCATGACCGATCCGGACAGGGGTGCCAAGGGCATCACCGCGTTCATGATCGATACCGCCAAGCCCGGTTTTTTCCGGGGCAAGACCGAACCCAAGCTGGGAATCCGCGCCTCGGCCACCTGCGAAATCGAATTTCAGGACTATGTCGCCGAAGCCCATGAAGTTCTGGGCACTGAAGGCGAGGGCTTCAAGATTGCCATGGGCGTTCTCGATGCCGGCCGCATCGGCATCGCCTCGCAGGCCGTCGGTCTGGCGCGGGCTGCCTATGAAGCGGCGGTCGCCTACGTCAAGGAACGCAAGAGTTTCGGTCAAGCCATTGGTTCATTCCAGATGATCCAGGCCAAGATTGCCGATATGAAATGCCGGCTCGACGCCGCCGAATTGTTGACCCTTCGGGCGGCCTGGGCCAAGGCCAATGCCGAGCGCAACGGTGGCCGTTACAGTACGGAAGCCTCCGTTGCCAAACTGAGCGCCTCCGAATCGGCCATGTTCATCACCCATCAGGCCTTGCAGATTCATGGCGGTATGGGCTATTCCAAGGAAATGCCGCTCGAACGTTATTTCCGCGATGCCAAGATCACCGAAATTTACGAGGGTACCAGCGAGATCCAGCGTCTGGTCATCGCCCGCAACGAAACCGGTCTGCGCTGACGCGACCGACGCCATTCCAGAGAAGATTTTCCATGACCGTCATCATCAATCCTTCGTCTTCGGCCATTTCGGCCATCGCCCGGCAAGTTGCCCAGGGCGCCAGTGGCCCGGATGCCGATATCGTCCATGCGGTTCTGTCGCAGATCTCGCTTGAAGATTTCGAGCTTCAGGATCAACAGGCCTGGGTCAAGATACTGAACTCCCTGCTGAATGTAACCCGCGTTCGCCGTCCCGGCATCGCCAATGTGCGGGTCAACCAGGACGCCAACCTCTCGTCCGATGGCAGCAGCACCCGCAGCAGTCTCGAAATCGTTTCGGACGATTACCCGTTCCTGGTCGATTCCTTCAAGATGGTCCTGGACACGCTCGGTGTGACCTGTTACGCCATCGTGCATCCGGTGCTTTCGGTGGAGCGTAATGCCGAAGGCGCGTTGACTGCCGTGCCCGGGCCGATCAAGGAGTCCGTGGTCTGGATGGAAATCGAGCGCCAGAGTGCGGAAACCGCCGAAACCCTGATTGCTGCAATCCGCAGCACGCTTGAAGATGTCAAGGTCAGCGTCGCCGATTGGCAGCAGATGCGTGAGCGCATGCTGGAAGTCGCGGACATCGCCGCCGTCCAGCGCGTGGACGATGCCGAAACCGCACCGGCCGAAGTCAGTGCATTTCTCAAGTGGGCTGCGGAAAACCATTTCACCTTCCTCGGTTACCGCGAATACCGTCTGAGCGGGCAGGGTGCCGCGGAGTCGCTGGCAGCCGTTACGGGCTCCGGCCTCGGGCTGCTGCGCGACGAACATCACAGCGGCAACGCGCGTCCGGTCAGCAGTCTCGGGCGGACCCAGCGTCATCGCCGCGATCTGCTGATTCTGACCAAAACCGCGGCCCGTGCCACCGTGCATCGCCCGACCTACATGGATTACATCGGCGTACTGCATTATGGCGCCGATGGCCGCGCCTTGGGCGAGTATCGTTTCATCGGTCTGTTTACCACATCGGCCTATAACCGTCGTCCGTGGGAAATCCCGCTGGTCCGTCTCAATTACGACAAGGTCATGCAATCCTCCGGTCTGAGCCTCGAGGGGCATAGCGGCAAGGCCTTGCGCCAGATTCTGGAGACCATGCCGCGTGAAGAGCTGTTCCAGGCCACGCCCGACCAGTTGCTGCAGACCAGCGTCAGCATCCTCAGTCTGCAGGAACGCTTCCGTCCGAAATTGTTCATCCGCAAGGATCCGTTCGGACGGTTCTTCTCGGTGCTGATTTACCTGCCGAAAGACCGCTTCAATACCGAAATCCGGACCCGCATCGAAGACATGCTGATGCGCGCCCTGAACGGCGACCGCATTGACAAGACCCTCAAAATCGGCGATTCGCCGCTCGCCCAGTTGCATCTGCTGATTCGGCATGACGGCAGCCAGTCGGCAGCATACGATCTGGATGCGCTTGAAACCGAACTGGCCGCCATCATCCGAAACTGGAAGGATGAATTCCGCGATGCCCTGATTCACGGGTTCGGCGAGGAGCAGGGAATCGCATTGGCAGGACGCTACTTGTCGGCGTTGCCGCAGAGTTATGTCGAAACCGTTACTCCTCTCCAGAGCATCGATGACATCCGACAGATCGAACAACTGACCGCCGATGGCGGCTTGACCCTCAATCTTTACCAGAAAGACGACCGCCTTCGCTTCAAACTGTTCAGTCTCGACAAGGAAATCGCGTTGTCCGATGCGTTGCCGATGCTGGAGAACCTCGGCATGAAGGTGCTGACCGAAAATCCGTACATTCTGCCGCTGGACGAACGGAAGGTCATCATCCAGGACTTCGCCCTCGAAAGCGGCGCTGCCGTCTCGGTCGAACATATCAAGGCCGATTTCGAACATGCTTTCGGCGCCGTCTGGCGCGGCCAATGCGAAAATGACGGTTTCAACCGTTTGGTGACCCTGGCTGGCCTTGACTGGCGCCAGATCGCGGTGCTGCGCGCCTACTGCAAGTACCTGCTGCAGATCGGCGTGCCGTTTTCGCAGACCTACATGGAAGAAACCATGCAGCGCTATCCGGCAGTGGCACGCATTCTGATCGGGCTGTTCGATGCCCGTTTCAATCCGGACCTCAGCGGCAGCAATGCCGATCTGGCCCCGACCCTGAAGCGCATGGGCGTCGATTCGGCGGAGCGTTATCTTGCCAATTTCGTGGCGACTTCTCGCGATGAGCAGATCGGCGCTGTCGATAAACTCCTCGGCAAGCAGCTGGCCAAAGTCGCCAGCCTGGATGAAGACCGCATTCTGCGTGCATTCGCGTCGGTAATCAAAGCCACGCTACGCAGTAGTTTCTATCAGGCCGAAGATCGCCAAGGCAAGACCAAGGATTACTTCAGCTTCAAATTCGACCCATCGCAGGTTCCGGACATACCAAAACCAGTGCCGTACCGCGAAATTTTCGTGTATTCACCCTACGTCGAAGGCGTACACCTGCGTTTCGGACCGGTCGCCCGTGGCGGTCTGCGTTGGTCTGACCGCCGTGAGGATTTCCGTACCGAGGTTCTCGGTCTGGTCAAAGCGCAGATGGTCAAAAACACCGTCATCGTTCCGGTCGGTTCGAAAGGCGGCTTCTTTGCCAAGCGTTCCCCTGCCGGCGGCGATCGCGATGCGGTATTGGCCGAAGGCATTGCCTGCTACAAGCGCTTCATCAACGGTCTGCTCGATATCACCGACAATCTGGTCAATGGCCAGATCGTGCATCCGCAGCAAGTGGTCCGTCACGACGGTGATGACCCCTATCTGGTGGTCGCTGCCGACAAGGGCACCGCTACCTTTTCCGACATCGCCAACGGCATTTCAGCCGAACATGGTTTTTGGCTCGGTGACGCGTTCGCCTCCGGCGGCTCGGTCGGCTACGACCACAAGGGCATGGGCATCACCGCCAAAGGCGCCTGGGAGTCGGTCAAACGACACTTCCGCGCCATCGGCCGTAACAGCCAGACCGAGGATTTCACCTGTGTGGGCATCGGTGACATGTCGGGCGATGTGTTCGGCAACGGCATGCTGCTGTCGCCCCATATCCGTCTGCTGGCTGCGTTCGATCACCGTCACATCTTCCTTGATCCCAATCCCGAGGCCTCGGTGACTTTCGCCGAGCGCCAGCGCATGTTCGCTCTGCCGCGTTCGAGTTGGGAAGATTACGATGCCTCGCTGATTTCCAAAGGCGGCGGCGTGTTTCCGCGGAGCGCAAAATCAATCCCGCTCACGCCTGAAATCAAAACCGCGCTCGATATCGATGCCGATACCCAGGAAATGAGCCCGAATCAGCTGATGAATGCCATCCTAAAAGCACCTGTTGATTTGCTCTGGAATGGCGGCATCGGCACCTACGTCAAATCAACTGGCGAGTCCCATGCCGATTGCGGCGACCGTGCCAACAACGGCCTGCGTGTCAGCGGCAGCGAGCTGCGTTGTCGGATGGTGGGCGAGGGCGGCAATCTGGGCATGACCCA
Organism: uncultured Gammaproteobacteria bacterium; assembly: GCA_903942465.1. Taxonomy (GTDB): domain Bacteria; phylum Pseudomonadota; class Gammaproteobacteria; order Xanthomonadales; family Xanthomonadaceae; genus Arenimonas. Next base: position 32,807 of record CAJAPA010000064.1, on the reverse strand, counting down.
GCGCGGCCGCATCGAAGCGGCCCAGCACGGCGTCCTGCTCAATACCGATTTCATCGATAACTCGGCCGGCGTCGATACTTCCGACCATGAGGTCAACATTAAAATCCTGCTCGGCGCTGCCGTGCTCGCCGGCGAACTGACGCTCGAACAGCGCAATGCCCTGCTGGCCAGCATGACCGATGAAGTCGGTGAACTGGTTCTGGTGGACAACTACCGGCAGAACCAGGCGCTCAGCCTGATGGAATCGATGAGCGCGCAGCGTCTGGGTTCTTTCACGCACTTCATCCAGACCCTCGAAGCCGAAGGCCTGCTCGACCGTGCCATCGAGTTTCTGCCCAGCGATGCCGAACTGGCAGAGCGAAAGGCCAAAGGGCAGGGCCTGACCCGTCCGGAACTGTCGGTTCTGCTGAGCTATGACAAAATCGTCATATTCAATCAGCTTCTGGAATCCGACGTACCGGAAGATCCCTTTCTGTCCAAAGAGCTGCAGCGTTACTTCCCGAAACCCCTGCAGGAAAAATACGCCGGCTACATGCTCAGCCACCGTCTGCGCCGCGAAATTATCGCCACTGCCGTCACCAACTCGCTGGTCAATCGCATGGGCTCGACCTTCCTCCTGCGCATGCAGGAAGATACCGGCGAAACTCCGTCGCAGGTCGCCAAGGCCTATACCATCATTCGCGAAAGCATGCTGGCGCGTGAGCTCTGGGCCGAAATCGACGCGCTTGACCATAAGGTCGGTGAAAACGTGCAGTTGGAAGCCCTTGCCGGCATCTGGCATCTCCAGCGCAATCTGACCCGCTGGCTGATTGCACTGCCCGGTCTGCTGTTGGATATCGCGCGCATGGTGGAGCGTTATCAGGAACCGTTCAGCACGCTGCTTCAATCGCTGCCGGGGGCACTGACCGCCAGCGACAAGTCGGCGTTCCAAGCGGAATTCAGCCGTCTTTCCAAGCTTGGCATGTCGGACCGACTGGCACATTTCCTGGCGGCTCTGCCTTACCTGAACTCGGCGATGGACATCATCGAGCTTAGCCTGCTCGAGAAGCAGCCGGTCATGGCGGTTGCGCAGGCGCATTTCGCGCTCAGCGATGCCCTGCACATCAATTGGCTGATGGAAAATGTCGAGCTGCTTCCGGTGACGGGACGTTGGCAGGCGCAGGCCCGGGGAGTACTCCGTGATGAGCTTCAGGCCCAGCAGCGTCAGCTGGTCAGTACGGTTCTGGCCACAGCTACCGCCGGTAAATCACCGGCCGACTGGGTCAGCTCCTGGCTGTCGCGGGATGATGCGGCCCTGAAGTACACGCTGGGCATGTTCACCGACATGCGCTCCTTGAGCGAGATGGACTTTCCGACCCTGTCGGTGGCCGTCCGTCGTCTGGCGCAGATTGCCTCCACCGGCGTGCGCTGATATGGCCGGGCACATCGGTTATGATGTGCCCGTAGCGCCATGGAGCCGCCTGTGAAGCTTTCCGATCCGCCGAACATCGCTTTCGTCGCCAGTCCCGTAGCCGGGGCACAGGATGCATTGCAGGCTTTAATCAGCGCATATGGCCAATGTCCGCCCGAATCGGCAGATGTCATCTGTGCGCTGGGCGGTGACGGCTTCATGCTTTCGACATTGCACCGGTTCGCTTCTTTGTCGCTTCCGGTATTCGGCATGAAACTGGGCAGCGTCGGGTTCCTGATGAACCATTACCGCCCGGAAGGCCTGCTGGAACGGCTCCGCAACGCCGAATGCAGCACATTGAAGCCGCTTGAGATGGAAGCCTTGACCGAGGCCGGAATGCGTTACCGTTTTCTGGCCTACAACGAAGTCTCCTTGCTGCGTCAAACGCGCCAGGCCGCCCAGCTGGAAGTTTCATTGAACGGCCAGGTCCGGCTCGAAGAACTGGTGTGCGACGGCATTCTGGTGGCAACACCGGCCGGCAGCACGGCCTATAACTTCTCGGCCATGGGTCCGATATTGCCGCTTGGATCTGCAGTCATTGCGTTGACCCCCATCGCACCCTTCCGGCCGCGGCGCTGGCGCGGCGCCATCCTGCGTGCCGACACCTTGGTCCGGATTCGCGTGCTCGACCCCTACAAACGACCGGTTAGCGTTACTGCCGACTCCCACGAGGTTCGGGATGTCATTGAAGTCAGCATCCGTGAAGGCAATGAGAACACCGTGCGTCTGCTGTTCGACCCCGAGCACAATCTCGATGACCGCATTCTCAATGAACAATTTGTCACCTGAATCTCGGTAAATGAGACTTCCTTAGCCCATACTGGCATCATGAACGGCCAACCGACCTCGCATTCGAACCAAGCCCCCGCGTCGTTAGTGGTGGCCATCACAGCACGCGCTTTGTTTCATCTGGAAGACGGCCATCAGGTGTTTGAAGCCGAGGGCATCGATGCCTACGCGGAATACCAGCGCAAACACGAGAACGACACCCTTCCCCAGGGGATCGCATTTCCCTTGGTCCAGAAGCTTCTGGCCCTGAATGCCGGCGCCGATCCGGCTCACCCACGGGTGGAAGTCATTCTGCTTTCACGCAACAGTTCCGATACCGGTCTGCGCATTTTCAATTCGATTGAACACTACGGCTTGAAAATCACCCGGGCGGTTTTCACCAGCGGTGCCGAGGTCTATCCCTATATCCAGCCCTTTGGCGCGCAACTTTTTCTTTCAGCCAATCCCGATTCCGTGAGGTCTGCGCTGGAACACGGCATTGCCGCCGCCACCATTTTGCCTGCAGTTGCCGCCGAACAACTGCACCCGGAATTGCGCATCGCCTTCGATGGCGACGCTGTTATTTTCGGTGATGAGTCCGAGCGTGTTTCCCAAGAGAGCGGCCTTGCCGCTTTTCATGCGCATGAAGCGGCCCGCGCCTACGAGCCGCTTTCAGGCGGGCCTTTCAAGGGGTTCCTTTCCGCATTGCATGATCTGCAGGAATGTTTCCCGGTACAATCCAGTCCGATCCGGACGGCCTTGGTGACGGCGCGCTCGGCACCGGCCCATAAACGGGTGATTTTGACTCTGCGTCAGTGGGGCGTCCGCCTGGATGAATCCCTGTTTCTGGGCGGCAGGGATAAAGGCCCATTTCTGGAAGCCTTCGGTGCCGATTTGTTTTTCGATGATTCCAGCCACAACATCGACAGTGCCCGGCAACATGTCGCGGCAGGCCATGTCCCCCATGGCGTATCGAATAATCAATGATTGAAATAAATTTTTGATGGGGCTTAGGTCCGGATAGCTGAGCACTCTCGGTGCTTCATACCTTTGCCGGAGAGATCTGTTCTGCCCAGTCGATCAATGCCCGTATGACCCCGGCTTTGTCGGGATGAGCTTCGGCCAGTGTGAGGCATTGCTGCGTGTAATCGGCCAGCGCTTCCGGCGTCAGCCGGCTTTTCCGGAAGTCCCGCCATTGAACCGACTCGTCGCCGGTCATCGATTCCGGCCAGTTTCGCGCCTTGTAGCGGAAGTACAGTTCACTCAGGCGCGGATCAATGAAGACGAGGGGATCGCGGCCCATGCTGGAGCGTGCTTTTCCGAATTTCACCTTGTCAGCGCGTTCAATGAATCCGTCGTAGAGTGCAGCATCCGGATCGGCCGGTTCGCCACTACGCGGACGGCTGAAAACCTTTGCCAACTTGTCAGTAATGATGTCGGAATGCGCCAGAAGCTCGACATGGACTGCGTCGGCAGTGGCAATATCAAGCTTGAGGCGTTCGGCATCAATGCTCCATCGGGCCAGTTCGGCTTCACTCAAGGACTGCAGGGCGACGACCACCGGGCAGTGGTTGTGCTGGATTTCCTTGATGCCGATGCGGCTTTCACCTTCCGGCAGCAGGCTGCGTTTGGTAAAAATGTTGCTGGCGATTTCTTCGGGCGTGTAATGCAGAAGTTTCAGGGCTTCCGGCGCCAGCTCCACGGCGACCACCCGGTTCTTGATCAAGGGATGCGGCATCAGCGGCAGCATCAATGCGCTGCAGGCCCGCTCTGCGGAAAACTGGCCCGACACATGCAGCACCGCCTGGCGTTTGTGCGGAGCAATGATGCCGGCCACGAATTCCTTGTCACGGAGCTTCAGTGCGTAATCCCATAGCCTCGGTTGCGCGGCTTTGGCCCGTCGCGCCAGGTTGATCAGGCTGCGTACATCCGAAAGCGCCTCATGGGCTTCGCCTTCGAAGCAATCGTTGGCTTTGGCCAGATCTTCCAGTTTGAAGCTCGGCAGTCCATCCTCGCGCAGCGGCCATTGCAGCCCCTCCGGGCGCATCGCATAGAGCATGCGCATGACATCGAGCAGGTCCCAGCGGGAGTTGCCGCCGGCATATTCGCGCTCGTAGGCATCGAAGAAATTCCGGTACAGTCCGAAACGGATGAATTCGTCATCAAACCGGATCGAGTTGTAGCCGAGTGAACAGGTGCCAGGCTGGCTGAATTGTGCGTGCAGAACCGCCATGAACTCGGCTTCGCACAGCCCGGCGGCGAGGGCATGCTGTGGGGTTATTCCGGTGATGAGGGCCGCTTCCGGTTCGGGCAGAAAATCATCGGCCGGGCGGCAGAACAAGGATACCGGTTCGCCGATCGGATTCAAATCCGAGTCGGTACGGATGGCGGCGAACTGGGAGATCCGGCTGTTGCGCGGGCTGCGGCCGAAGGTTTCAAGATCGTACCAGAGGAAGCTTTCAGGCATGCAGGGGCTCGAGTTCGCGATGGACCATCTCCGAGGCTAAGGCATAATCGACCTGGGCGATATCGGAAATTCCTTCACATAGACGTGCGAGGATGCCGCGTTGGATCCTGCCGCGGTGCAGGGCAACGGCATAAGGCACGCGCTGGAAACTGACCATGCTGTAACGGGGAATGAAGCGGTCCGGATGGCGGCCGGCCAATTCGCGCTCAAGTGTTCTTTCCAGCAGGAAACGGCTGTCATCGACTTTGTCTCGCATCTCCACGTAGTTTTCCAACGCCATGGTCTGGATGGCAGCGGCGTTTTCGCGTCGGGCCGTCTCGTAGGTGCTAATGGCAGTATTCCAGTTTTCTGCATTCTCGATGGCATCGACTAATGCCAGACAGTCCTCGAAGGCGCAGTTCATGCCTTGGCCGTGGAACGGTACCATGGCATGCGCGGCATCGCCGATTAGAACGATACGTTCGCCATGGTGCCAGGTGTCGAGTGTCAGCGTCGCCAGTGCGCTCTCCGGATTATGCTGCCAGTCGTAGTCGAAGTCAGCGATTTTGTCGAGCGCATCCGGAAAGACGTCGGAGAAGAACTGCCGGGCCTGTGCCGGATCCCGGATCTTGTCGAAGCCCGGATTGCCCTCGGCTGGCAGGAAAAGGGTGACGGTAAAGGTCTTTTCGGTATTCGGCAGGGCGATGCACATATAGCCGCCACGCGGCCAGATATGAAGACTGTTGCCGTCCAGTTTGAAATCGCCATGTGCATCCGGAGCGATTTCCAGCTCACGGTAATTGTGGCCCAGCGACGCCAGATGTTCTTGAACCAGGCCCTTGTCGGCCAGCACCCGGCGCACGGCCGATCCGGCGCCGTCGGCCCCGATCAGGCGTTCAAATGGTTCGGTTTCGCTGTGGTCAAGATAGTCGATGCGCAGCGTATTGCGTTCCAGGTCGATATCAGCGATACGGGCATTGAAATACACGGTGACGCCCTGTTTTTCAGCGGCCTCAATCAGCGCAAGATTCAGGCGGCCACGGTGGACCGACCAGATCACTTCCGAGTCGTCCTTGCCATAGCGCAGGAAATGGGTATTGCCCGAAACATCATGGACCATGCGCCCGCGCATCATGACCACCTGCGGCATCACCTCGTCATCGAGTCCGGCCTGCTGCAGGGCATACAGACCGCGATAGGCTAGAGCCAGATTGATCGATCGGCCACCCTCGACGCCTGCTTTACGCGGATCCGGACGTTTTTCATAGATGCGTACGGTATGGCCTTTCTGGACCAGCAGGATGGCGAGCAGGGCGCCTGCAAGACCCGCACCGGCGATGTGGATCGTCTGCTGCTTCATGCTGAACCCGCCCATTGTTTGATACAGCGAACCGCGCCGAGGCAGTCACTGAAACGGTTGTAAAGCGGTGTCGGCGATAGGCGGATGACGTCCGGCTCCCGCCAGTCGCCGATGACGCCGGACTTCATGAGGTGTTCAAAAAGCCGGCGTCCGGCATCGCGCCCGGCGCGTACCTGCAAACTCAACTGGCATCCGCGCTGCTCGGGGTCGACGGGGGTGACACTGCGAAGCACATCGTCGAGCTCCTGTCGGATGAGGGCTTCCAGGTATGCGGTAAGCGCGAGAGATTTGCGCCGCAAGGCCGGCATTCCGGCTTCATGGAAGATTTCCAGGGAAGCGCGCATCGGCGCCATGGCGAAAATCGGCGGATTGCTGAGCTGCCACCCTTCGGCGCCGGGCGTGCCTTTGAATTCCGGCCCCATCTGGAAACGGGTGTCCTGATGATGGCCCCACCAGCCATTGAACCTTGGCAGTACCGACTGTGCATGACGCTCGTGCACGAAAGCGCCGGCGATGGCGCCCGGGCCGGAGTTCAGATATTTGTAGCTGCACCAGGCCGCGAAATCCGCGCCGGAATCATGCAGATGCAAGGGCAGATTGCCGGCAGCATGCGCCAGATCGAAGCCGACCTGGCAACCATGGAAGTGGCCAAGTTCAGTCACGGCCTTCAGATCGAAGGCCTGACCGGAACGGTACTGCACGCCGGGCCACAGAATCAGGGCCACGCGGTGGCCGTGTTCACGCAGGCAGTTTTCCAGGGCATCTGTCGGAATCAGTCCGGTATCCGTATCGGCAGCGATTTCGATCAGGCACTCGGCCGGGTCGAAGCCATGGAAGCGGATTTGGGATTCGACGGCGTAACGGTCGGAGGGGAATGCGCCCTGTTCGATGACGATTGCCGCGCGCTCGGCTTTCGGCCGGTAGAAACTGACCATCAATAAGTGGAGATTGACGGTCAAGGAATTCATGGCCACGACCTCAACCGGCCTGGCACCGACATTTTCCGCGAGCAGATCCCGCAGTTCGCCGTGATAGGGCATCCATGGGTGCTTGGCATGGAAATGGCCCTCGACGCCAAACGCCGCCCAGTCATTCAGCTCCTGCTGAAGCGCAGCCTTTACGCTTTTGGGTTGAAGGCCAAGAGAGTTTCCGCACAGATAAATTTGATCACCATTCGCGTGCTTCGGGATATGAAAGCGGTCGCGGAACGAGGCTAATGAATCAGTACGGTCGAGCTGATCGGCATAGTCGTTGCTGTAAATCATGATTTCTGCTCGAAGTGACGGCGGTCCCGGCCCAGCCAGGACAGCGCGGTACGGTTAAACAACTGTTCCTGATCGCCGGCCTCCAGATTCAGACCCAGGATTCCCGAACCAGGTTCCTGTTCACCGAGCGGAAAGGGATAATCGGTACCGAGCATGACACGGTCGATGCCGACGGTGTCCAGAAGGTAGCGCAGGGCGCGGTCGTCATGCACGCAGGAATCAAAGTAGAGTTGTTTGAAATAATCCCGGGGATTGTGCGGATTGTCGGTGGCCACCAGATCCGGCCGCATGTTGAAACCGTGTTCGATGCGGCCGATGGTGTAGGGGAAGCTGCCGCCGCCGTGGGCAAGCATCACTTTCAGTCGCGGAAACTGCTGCAGTACGCCGCCGAAGATGAGGGCACAGGCCGCGCGCGACTGTTCGGCCGGCATGCCGACCAGCCAGGGCATCCAATACTTTGGCATGCTGTCGGTGCCCATCATGTCCCAGGGGTGCACAAGAATGGCGGCATCGAGGTCCTGGGCGGCTTCGAAGAACGGGCGCAGCTCGGGGTCATCCAGATTCCAGTCGTTGATGTGCGAACCGATCTGAACGCCGCACAGGCCGAGCTGGTCCACGCAGCGCTCCATCTCCTGGATGGCCAGTCGCGGTGACTGCAGCGGAACGGTTCCGATGCCGGCATAGTGGGCGGGAAAATTGCGGCAGGTTTCCGCCATGTGCTCGTTGAGGCTTTCATGCAGTTCGAGAGCCTGATGTGCCGGTGCCCAGTAACTGAACATGACCGGCACCGTCGAGATGACCTGGACCTGGATGCCGAAACGCGCATAGTCATCGATACGTTCCTGCGGGTCCCAGGTTTTCGGCCAGATTTCACGGAAGAACTTGCCGTCCTTGTAGATGCGGTGGCGGCCGTCTTCGCCGTGGTGAATCACGGGAAAGCGGTTGTCGTCGTACTTGCTGGCAAGATCCGGCCAGTCGCGGGGCAGGTAGTGGGCGTGGGTATCGATACGGAGCATGCGGATCTCTATGCGGAGAGCCAGTGCGCCATTGCCGCGTAGAGCGGTATGCCGACGGCCAGATTGAACGGAAATGTGAAGCCCAGCGCTGCGGTGATGCAACGGCCGGTATTGGCTTCTGGCAATGAAGCGCGCATCGATGCAGGAGCTGCGATGTATGAGGCACTGGCAGCCATGGTGCCGAATACCGCTGCCGTGGAGGCGTTCATGCCGATGGCATGGCCGAGCGCTACGCCGATTGTGCCGTGCAGCAGAGGCAGGGCCGTGGCATAGAGCCCGAGTCGGAACGCCTCTTTGCCGACGCTACGCAGCTGCCCCGCGGCGGTCATGCCCATGTCCAGCATGAACAGCATCAGCGTGCCCTGGAATAGCTGGAAATACATGGCATCGACTTTCGCGATGCCGTCTTTTCCGGACAGGTAGCCGATGGCCATGCCCCCGATCAGCAGCAATGCAGTTTTACCGGTCAGCACTTCCCGGACCTGATGCCAACGGATGCCATCGCCGCCTTTGGCCAATGCCAGACCGATCAGGATTGCCGGAATTTCCAGGGCAACCACAAGTGCGACCAGCACGGCATCGGCCGGCTGGCCGCTGCGTTCGGTGAATTGCTGCGCGGCGATGAAGGTGACCGCGGACACCGAGCCGAAGTGCGCCGCCATGGCGGCGGCATCGAGGCGGGAATCGCGCAGCCATAGCTTGGCGGTGAAGTAGGCACTGACGGCAGTCGCCACGCCCAGTGCCAGTGTGGCAAAAACGTAGAGCGGCAGGTTATCGGGGGCGTTGTTGCCGAGTGCGACCCCGCCCTTCAGGCCGATGGCCAGCAACAGGAAGATCGAGAGATAGCTTTGGATGGCGCTCGGAATTTCAAGATCGCTGCGCAGCAGACGGGCCAACATGCCCAATGCAAAAGCCAGTACGACCGGCGACAGAAGATTTGCGGCGAGCAGTTCAGATGAAAACACGGGTTACTCCGGGGTTTCGTGATGGTAGCGGGCGGGAGCCGGGTTCAGATGGCCGCAGGCCGTGCAGGTGCGGTATGCAGCTGAGCGGTAAAAGCGTTCGAAAACGGCATGGAACTGGTTTTCGATATCGGTCAGATGAAAGAATTCTTCATAGATCTTGACGTTGCAGCGCTCGCAGAACCACATCAGGGCATCCTGTTCATGGGCAAGGCGTTTGCGCTCGATGACCAGACCGACCGAATTCGGCATGCGCTGCGGGGAGTGCGGAACGTGCGGCGGCAGGTAGAACATTTCACCGGCCTTGATCGGAATGTCGCGGGGCCGGCCACCTTCCTGGATGCGCAGGATCATTTCACCTTCGATCTGGTAAAAGAATTCGGGACCGTCTTCGTAATGATAGTCGGTCCGTTCGTTCGGCCCGCCTACGATCATGACGATGTAATCGGCATCGACGATGCATTTGTTACCGACCGGCGGCTTGAGCAGGTGCCGATGCCCGTCGATCCATTCCTGAAGGTTGAAAGCAGGCGTCAACATGTCAGCTCCTGGCGGTGGCAATGCATTTGAGTTCGATGGCGATCGGCGTCGGCAAGGACGTAATTCCAAGCGTGGTCCGGCAGGGCGCCTTGCCGGAATCCGGGAAATACTCGGCCCAGATGCGGTTGTATACAGGGAAGTCCTTTGCCATGTCGGTCATATAAACGGTGACGTCGAGAAGATCGTCCATGCCGGCGCCGCAGGCTTCCAATACGCTGCGCACATTGGCAAAAACAGCGTGGCACTGTGCTGCAATATCATAGGACATGAGTTTTTCATCGGCACCATAGATGTTTCCGGGAATGCCGTTATCCGTTGCCGAACGAGGGCCGATGCCGGATAGAAAGAGCAGATTGCCTGCGCGGCGCGCATGCGGGTATGAGCCCACCGCTTTCGGGGCGTTTCCGGACTGAATGGAATCAGACATCCAGGCTCTCCCAGCATGCGCTGACGGCACGGCGGTAGCCGCCGATCACGGTATCGGGCCCCTCGATGCCTTGATTGAGCGCCTGGATGCGGCCGTCATGCAACGAGTAGATCCAGGCATGCACCTGGACGGATTGGCCCCGGCTCCAGGCATCCTGCAGGACGGTGCTCTGGCAGACATTGAGGACCTGCTCGATGACATTCAATTCACAGAGCGTTTTGACGCGCTGGACGGCATCGAGTTTTTCAAGCCGTTCATGGTGTTTGTCATGGACGTCGACGACATGGCGCAGCCAGTTATCGACCAGTCCGATGCGCTGGCCGTCGAGCGTGGCCTGGATGCCGCCACATCCGTAATGCCCGCACACGATGATGTGTTCGACTTTCAGCATATCGACGGCGTACTGGATGGTGCTGAGGCAGTTCAGGTCGGTATGTACCACCACATTGGCCACATTCCGGTGTACGAAGACTTCACCGGGATCCATCCCGGTGATCTGGTTGGCCGGTACGCGCGAGTCGGAACACCCGATCCACAGATAACGCGGATTCTGAATCTGCGCCAGACGGCTGAAGAAACCCGGGTCCTCGGCCAGAATGCGTTCGGCCCAAGCTTTGTTCTGCTCCAGCAGAGCGGTCAGTTCAGCCATTGGACAGAGCTCCTATACAGACGGTTTTGGGTTCAGTGAAAAATTTCATGGCATCCAGGCCGCCTTCTCGACCGAAACCGGATTGCTTCATGCCGCCGAAGGGTGTGCGCAGATCCCGCTGCATCCATGTGTTGATCCAGACGATGCCGCACTCGAGCTCATTGGCCATGCGATGGGCGCGCAGCAAATCGCCGGTCCATACACTGGCAGCCAGGCCGTAACGCGAAGCATTGGCCAGGGCTAGGGCATGGTCATCGTCGTCAAAGGCATGCAGGCTGACTACCGGCCCGAAAATCTCATCCTGACAGAAACCAGACTCCATCGGCAGGCCTTCGATGACCGTCGGTGCGATGAACCAGCCATCGCAAGCTTCCGGCTTGACCGCCTCGCCGCCGCACAGAACACTGCCGCCTTCGTTTTTAGCCTGGGCGATGTAGGCCAGGACTTTGCGGAAATGCGCCTCGGACATGACCGGCCCGAGCTGCGTAGCCGGATTGGACGGCGCGCCGATCTTCAGTGCCGAGGATTCGGCGACAAAGGCCTTTGTGAACTCGCCATAGATATCGCGGTGAATCAGAATCCGTGATCCGCACAGACAGATCTGCCCGCTGTTCTGGAAGGCGGCACGCACCAAAGTTTTCAAGGTATGCGCGGGCGCATCGGGAAAGACCAGTGCCGGATTCTTGCCGCCCATCTCAAGGGTGACCTTCTTGAACTGGTCCGCACAGACGGCGGCAATCCGGTGTCCGACGGTGGTGGAGCCGGTAAAGCTGATGGCCTTGATCTCCGGGTGCGCGACCAGAGCGGCCCCGACGGTTTCGCCCGACCCCTGGATGATATTCAGGACGCCTGCCGGAAAACCGATTTCCTGCGCAGTTCGCGCCAGAAGGTCAGCAGACATCGGGGTGATTTCGCTGGGTTTGGCGATGACGCAGTTGCCGGCAGCCAGCGCCGGCGCCAGTTTCCAGCTCAAGAGGTAGAGCGGCAGATTCCAGGGGCTGATGACACCGACCACGCCCAGCGGCTGGTGCAGCGTGTAATTGAGGCCGGACTCCTGATGGAAGGCCTGATCCAGGGATTGCGTGCAGGCGGCTGCAAAAAAGCGGAAATTGGCGATGGCACGGGGGATTTCGATCTCACTTACCAGGGCGATGGGTTTGCCCGTGTCGCGGCTTTCGCAGCTGCAGAAGGCCTCGCTGCGGGCTTCGATGGCATCGGCCAGGCGGTTCAGCCAGTGGGCGCGCTCACTGGCTCTGAGCGCAGACCATGCCGGAAACGCAGACCGGGCAGCGGCAACGGCGGCGGCGATGTCGGCGGCTGTTCCCTGCGGGCATCGGGCGTAGGCCTGTCCGGTGACGGGATCGAATACGGACAGAACGGCCGCATCGGATGATGCCTGCGGTCTTCCGGCGATCCATTGGTCGATTGTTTCCATCGGCACTCCCTTAGCCGTCATAGGATAACGCATCCGGTTGCCGAATCGGGTCTTACAGGGACTTGGTGCGTCCTCCATCAACCGGCAGATTGATGCCGTTGATGTAACCCGATTGAGGTTGGCACAGGAAGGCCACCGCATGCGCAACTTCCTCGGCATCGGCGAAACGCGCCGCGGGAACCGTGGCCAGCATGGCGGCGGCGATGTTTTCTTCGGATTTTCCCGTTGCTGCCGCACGTTCTTTCAGGATCTGCTCAAGCCGTTGTGTTCGGGTGTAGCCGGGTAGAACGTTGTTGACGGTGATGCCATCGGCAGCGAGCTCGCCGGCCAGGGTTTTCGCCCAAGAGGCAACGGCGCCGCGGATGGTATTGGAAACCCCCAGCATGGCGATGGGTTCTTTCACCGAGGTGGAAATGATGTTGACGATACGGCCCCATTGACGGGACTGCATGCCGGGAACGATGGCACGGACCAGCTGCTGGTTGCCAAGCACATGCTGCCGGAAAACATCAAGCAGCTGATCATCACGGGCGCCGAGCAGTGCGCCGCCGGCCGGTCCGGCACTGTTGTTGATCAGGATATCGAATCCTGTGCCGCCGATGATCGGCAATACACCGTCAAGCGCGAGCACATCGGCCACCAGCATTCCGTGCTGTTGTCCATGCGCGGCTGAAAGCTGGCCCAGCGCGGCCTGCAGCGGCGCTTTGCGCCGGGCGAGCAGGGTGACTTCCGCGCCGAGCGCTGCCAACGCCTGCGCCGAAGCCAGTCCGATACCCTCGGAACCACCACAGACCAGCGCCTTCCGGCCTTGCAGGATGCCCACCGTCAGTGCCTCGGCCCGATGGTGCGGACCATCTGCGGCAGCAGTTCTTCTTCGGAATCGCCGCGTGGCGGCTCGAGTTCTTCCAGCCAGAGCCCGACCTCGTCGGCATCGGCTTCGTCCATGCCGTCGAAGGCACGGAAATCGGCATCCATCAGTGCGGCACGGGCGATGTCTTCGTTTTCATAGGTCAGGGTGTCGCCGGCGCTGTCGAAGACCATGGCGATGCCGCTTTCGGTGACCTGCAATCGGGCCCAGACCAGCAGGTGTTCGGGCCGGGCCAGCCACCATTGTTCGGTGACCACGACATAACCCGGGTCTTCGATTTCGTCGTTATCGCTCATTCTCAGGCCTTGCTCATGATGAAACAGAATACCGCCGCTATCAGCGCCAGAAGGGTGATCCAGCCGAAAATCGCAGAAAGATTGCCGAACTGGTTGAGAACGCGAGCCTGCGGAAATTGCTTCTGTCCGTAACGCATCAACCACCAGCCATAAGGCATGCCGCCATTCTCCGTTCCGGCATCAAACGGCAGTTTGCGGTCCAGATGTTCGCGGTAGGCCAGAATGCGCATGCCGAAATGCCCGGGCAGGGCGGATCCGAAAACCCCAAGAAACGCGAAAAGTAAGCCGACCCACATCAGAAGGTCGCCAGGCCAGGCGCGCGCGGGTAGGGAATGGCGTCGCGGATGTTCTGCAGGCCGCAGACATACACCACGAGGCGCTCGAAGCCAAGGCCGAAGCCGGCATGCGGCACGCTGCCGTAGCGGCGGAAGTCACGGTACCACTCGTAATGTGCCGGATCCAGTCCGAACTGGCGCATGCGCGAATCCAGAACATCCAGCCGCTCTTCGCGTTGGCTGCCGCCGATAATTTCGCCGATGCCCGGCGCCAGCACGTCCATCGCGGCCACGGTGCGGCCATCATCATTCAGGCGCATGTAGAAGGCCTTGATGTGTTCCGGATAATTGGCCACCACCACCGGTCGGCCGACATGGACCTCGGTGAGCCAGCGTTCGTGTTCGGTCTGCAGATCAAGGCCCCATTCGACCGGATAGTCGAACTTCTGGCCGGATTTCTGCAGCAGGGTGATGGCATCGCCGTATTCGATGCGTTCGAAGGGCGCATTGATGAAGGCTTCGAGTTTGCTGATCGCGGTTTTCTCGACACGTTCTGCAAGGAAAGCGAGATCGTCCATGCGTTCGTCGAGTACGGCTTTGAAAATGTACTTCAGGAATTGTTCGGCCAAAGCCGCGTCATCATTCAGATCGGCGAAGGCGATTTCCGGCTCGATCATCCAGAATTCGGCCAGATGGCGGGTGGTGTGGGAGTTTTCGGCGCGGAAGGTCGGGCCGAAAGTATAGACCTTCGACAGCGCGAGACAATATGCCTCCACGTTCAGCTGGCCGGAAACGGTGAGGAAGGCTTCCTTGCCGAAGAAATCCTTGCTGAAATCGACTTCACCCTTGGCGGTGCGCGGCAGGTTCATCATGTCAAGCGTTGAAATCCGGAACATCTGGCCGGCGCCTTCGGCATCCGAGGTCGAGATGATCGGGGTGTTGATCCAGTAGAAGCCCTGCTCGTGGAAGAAGCGGTGGATGGCCTGGGCCATGCAATGCCGGATGCGGGTGACCGCACCGAACAGGTTGGTGCGCGGGCGCAGGTGCGCGACTTCGCGCAGGAATTCCAAGCTATGGGCTTTGGGCTGGATCGGGTAGGTTTCCGGATCTTCGACCCAGCCGACCACCTCGATGGTGCTTGCTTGCAGTTCAAAACTCTGGCCCTGGCCTTCGGAAGCGGCCACGGTGCCGGTGGCGCGCACCGAACAACCGGCGCTGAGGCGCTTGATTTCGCTTTCATAATTGCCGAGCAGGGCGGGAGCCACCACCTGCACCGGCGCGAAGCAGGAGCCGTCGCTGACATTGATGAACGACAGTCCCGCTTTTGAATCCCGGCGGGTGCGCACCCAGCCCTGAACGGTCACGGTCTGGCCCACGGCGATTTTGCCGTCGAGCACCTGTTGGATACTTGCCACTGCCATACTTGAAATCTCCGTCGAACAACACCACTTATGTGCTATAGAATAACCGTTCGCAAGCCATTCCCCAACTTTCTTCGAGATTCAAAGGCCTTACGCATGTCAGTCAGTCTCACCCCCAGTGCCGCGGAACGCGTCAAGCAGTACCTCGAACAGACCCCGGATGGCATCGGCCTGTCGGTTTCCGTGCGCAAAAGCGGCTGCTCCGGTTGGACCTATGCCTTGGATATCGCCAAGGAAGCCCGCCCCGATGAACAGGTGTTCCGCAGCCATGGCGTCGATGTCCGCGTGCCTGGGGCCGCGTTGGAACAGCTGGAAGGGACGGAAATCGACTTCGTCAGCCAGGGTCTGAACCAGCAGTTCCAGTTCAAAAACCCCCGGGTCACCGGCCAATGCGGTTGCGGGGAAAGCTTTACCACGGCTGAAGCCCCGCCCTGAACGCCAATAAGCTCTTGTCTTTCCGGTAAAAACCGACGATAATATCGGGCTCCCGTGCATTACGGGAGTTCTTGCTCCACCGCATCCGCGGGGGGCTGTTTGGCCGGAAACGGCCATCATCCACAAGGAAACAACACAATGCGTCATTATGAAGTCGTGTTCATGGTCCATCCGGACCAGTCCGAACAAGTGCCGGCCATGGTCGAGCGCTACAAAACCCTGATCGAAGGTTCCAACGGCAAAATCCACCGTCTTGAAGACTGGGGTCGCCGCCAGCTGGCCTATCCGATCGAAAACCTGGTCAAGGCCCATTACGTGCTCATGAACATCGAGTGCAACCAGGCCGTGCTCACCGAGCTGACCGATAGCTTCCGTTTCAACGACGCCGTCCTGCGCAATCTGGTCGTGTCCATGGACGAAGCCGTCACCGAACAGTCCCTGATCATGAAGCACAAGGACGACAAGGGTGACCGCCGCCGCCGTGACGAAGACAGTTCCGAAACCGTCGAAGCCGACGGTGACGATGCCGAAACCAACGAAGCCGTTGCCTGAGACCCGAGGAAGCCATCATGTCTAAATTTTTCCGCCGCCGTAAATTCTGCAAATTCTCCGCCGAAGGCGCCACCAGCATCGATTACAAGGATCTGAACACCCTTCGCCAGTACGTGACCGAAAACGGCAAGATCGTTCCGAGCCGCATCACCGGCACCAAAGCCAAGTACCAGCGCATGCTGCAGGCCGCCATCAAGCGCGCCCGTTTCCTGGCCTTGATCCCGTATACCGACAACCACGACGTTTGATCCGAACGTTGTACGGACAGCACCCGCTGCGGGCGGAAACGCCCGCTAACGTATAATTTGGAGTAATTCATGAAAGTCATCCTGCTGCAGAAAGTCGCCAACCTCGGCGCATTGGGCGATCAAGTCTCGGTCAAGCCGGGCTTCGGCCGCAATTTCCTGATTCCCTACGGCAAAGCCGTGCCGGCCACCGCCGACAACATCGCCGCATTCGAAGCCAAGCGCGCCGAATACGAAGCGAAAGCCGCCGCCATTCTGGCCGCTGCCAGCGACCGCAAGCAAGGTCTGGAGGGCGCCTCGGTGACCATCAGCGCCAACGCCTCGGCCGAAGGCAAGCTGTTCGGCTCCGTCGGTGCCCGCGATATCGCGGAAGCCTTCACCGCCGCCGGCCACAAGCTGGAAAAATCGGAAGTGATCATGGGCGAAGGCCCGATCCGCCGTACCGGCGAATTCGAAGTCACCGTGCACCTGCATGCCGACGTCGAAACCAAGGTCGGTGTCAACGTGGTTCCTGAAGCCGCCTGATCGCGTCGGGAAGTCGAAAGAAAACCGCCTCCGGGCGGTTTTTTTTGGCCGTGAATTCCACCGTTTATCCACAGACTTATGCGCAACGCTTCGCCGCTGAACGCGGTACGATAGAATCCAGTACCTCCGGAAATCCGCCACCATGTCCGCACGTCCCGAACTCCAGTCCAGCAACCGCAAAATCGATGAATTGAAGGTTCCGCCCCAGTCCATCGAGGCCGAGCAGGCGGTGCTTGGCGGGCTCATGCTATCGCCGGAGTCCATCAACCATCTGGGCGATCTGCTTTCGGATGGTGATTTCTATCTGCAGGCGCACCGGGTCATCTATAAAGCCATCATCGAGCTGTCCGAAAAAAACCAGCCGTTCGATGCCATCACCATCGGGGAATGGCTGAATGCGAACAACCAGGCCAATCAGGTAGGCGGCACCGAATATCTGGTCGATCTGGTCAGCCAGACGCCGTCGGCCGCCAATATCCGCGCCTGGGCGGAAATCGTCCGTGAAAAATCCGTTCTGCGTCAGATGATCGAGGCCGGCACCGATATCGTCAACAATGGCTTCACCCCGGAAGGTCGCGATATCAAAGAACTTCTGGCCAGTGCCGAGCAGGCGGTATTCAAAATCGCCGAGCAGGGTGCGCGGGCCAAGAAAACCTTCGTGGCCGTCAAGGATGCCGCCAAGGAGGCTTTTGAGCAGATCGTCAAGCGCTATGACAACAAGGGCGAGCTGTCCGGACTGCCTTCGGGTTTCAGTGCCTTCGATGAAATGACCTCCGGCCTGCAGAAGCAGGATTTGATCATCCTTGCAGCACGCCCGGCCATGGGCAAGACCACACTTGCATTGAATATCGCCGAATACGCCGCCTTGAAAACCAAAAAGGCCGTCGCCGTTTATTCCATGGAAATGTCATCGGGCCAGTTGGCGCAGCGCCTGCTGTCGTCCATTGGGCGCATCAATGCCAACAACCTGCGCGCCGGCACGCTGGAAGACGAGGATTGGTCGCGGCTGACCATGGCCATCGGCATGCTGACCAAATCCAAGATTTTCATCGACGACACCCCGGCGCTGTCGCCGCAGGAACTGGCGTTCCGTGCCCGCCGCCTGAAGCGCGAACACGATCTCGGCCTGATTGTGGTCGATTATCTCCAGCTCATGCAGGTTCCCGGCAGCAAGGAAAACCGCGCCAATGAAATTTCCGAAATTTCGCGCTCGCTCAAAGCGCTGGCCAAGGAACTCGACATTCCCGTCATCGCGTTGTCGCAGTTGAACCGCGGCCTGGAAAGCCGGACCGACAAGCGGCCGGTGATGTCCGATCTGCGCGAATCCGGCGGTATCGAACAGGACGCCGACATCATCCTGTTCATTTACCGTGACGAATACTACAACAAGGATTCCAACGAAAAAGGTCTGGCGGAAGTGATCATCAGCAAACACCGGAACGGTTCAACCGGATCCTTCAAGCTGAAGTTCTTCGGTGAATACACCCGTTTCGACAACCTCGCGCCGGACCATCTGGGAAATTTCGAATAAACCATGGCCCGCGCGACGACAGCCCGCATCCACATGGATGCCCTGCGCCACAATCTGGCGCGAATCCGTTCCGCCGCACCCGGTGCGAAAGTCATGGCCGTGGTCAAGGCCGATGGTTACGGCCACGGACTCGAACGCGTGGCCCAGGCATTGGCCGGCGCCGATGCCTTTGGCGTCGCCGCGTTGTCCGATGCCCAACGGCTTCGGGCTGCCGGATTTTCCCAGAGCATCGTGCTGCTTTCCGGATTCGACGAGGCCGACGATCTGGCACAGCTCCGGCAGCTTTCAGTTGCCACCGTCGTACATCATCCATTTCAGGTTGAGCTGCTGGCCACCGATAGCGGCAGTCCGATTTCGGTCTGGCTCAAGATGGATTCCGGCATGCACCGGCTCGGGTTCCCGCCGGAGCGTTTCGCCGAAGTCTACCGGCGCCTGCAGGCGATGCCGAACATCGCCGATGACATCGTGTGCATGAGCCACTTCGCCAGTTCGGACGAGCCTGACAATCCACAAACCCCGCGCCAGCTGGCCTGCTTCGATGGCGCACTGCCGCCGGATGCGTCGGTATGCTCGCTGGCGAATTCCGCGGCGGTATTGGCCTGGCCGGCATCCCACCGAAACTGGCTCCGCGCCGGCGGTGCCCTGTACGGCTTGAGTGTCGCCTCCGGAATGACCGGTGCGGATTTCGGGCTCAAGCCGGCCATGACCCTCAGTACCCGCCTGATTTCCATCCAGCAGGTGGCTGCCGGTGAACGCGTCGGCTATGCGGGCGCTTATGTCTGTCCGGAAGACATGCCGATCGGCGTTGCCGCCATCGGCTATGGCGACGGTTACCCGCGGAACATCCGCCCCGGCACGCCTGCATTGCTGAACGGGCGGCGTGTACCGATCATCGGCCGCGTGTCCATGGATTTGATGACGGTCGATCTGCGCGGTCAGCCGCAGGCGAATGTCGGCGATGAACTCACCCTGTGGGGCGAAGGCTTGCCGGTTGAAGAAATCGCCGAAGCCGCCGGCACCATCAGCTACGAATTGACCTGCTCGATTACCCGTCGAGTCCGTTTCCGGGAAGACTGAGTATTCACGCCGGAATGACGGTCTTCCGGTTCTACTGACGATTGGACCCAACAGGAGAATTGCCGTGGCCAATGCGCTGGTCTGGCTGCGCCGCGATCTACGTCTGCACGACAACCCCGCTTTGGCGCAGGCCATGGCTGATGGTTTCGCGCCGGTGTTGGTGTATGTGCATGCTCCGCAGGAGCAGGGCGATTGGGCGCCGGGTGCGGCTAGCCGGACCTGGCTGCATCACTCACTGTCCGCGCTTCAGCAGGATGTTGCGCGGCTCGGCGGGCGACTGCTCATTGCAAAGGGCCAGAGCCTGCCCGAGCTTGAGCGTATTCAGGCCCTGTCGCAGGCCGAAGCACTCTATTTCAGCAATCTTTACGAACCGATCCTGCAGGCCCGTGATGCGCAGGTGCAGAACGCGTTCGAGAAGCG
Organism: uncultured Gammaproteobacteria bacterium; assembly: GCA_903942465.1. GTDB lineage: Bacteria > Pseudomonadota > Gammaproteobacteria > Xanthomonadales > Xanthomonadaceae > Arenimonas. The sequence goes on along the minus strand of CAJAPA010000064.1, from coordinate 12,844 downwards.
CGGCCTGCCGGTCAAGCGCTTCAATGCCAATCTGCTGTTCGAGCCTTGGCAGATTAAAACCGGCGGCGGAACGCCCTACAGGGTGTTCACCCCGTTCTGGCGCAATGCTTCAGCCCAACTGAGAGTCCTGTCGGCTTTTCCTGCGCCGAATCGATTGCCGGATTGCGGTCTGGAGGGGCTGTCGGTGGATGCGCTCGGCCTTCTGCCGAAAAACAACTGGCACGCCGGATTCTGGCATGACTGGCAACCGGGCGAGGCAGGCGCCGCCGAGATGCTGGAAATCTTCTGCGACAGCGCCATTGATGGCTACAAGGAGCAACGCAATCTGCCGGACCGTACCGGCACATCCAAGCTATCACCGCATCTGCATTTCGGCGAGATTTCGCCGCAGCAGATCTGGCGTCGCATCGCGGACGTCAAATTGCCGGAGTCCGGCCAGGCCGATATCGGACACTTCAAATCCGAGCTGGGCTGGCGGGAGTTCTCCTATCATCTGCTGCATCATTTCCCGAAATCCAGCGACCATAATCTCAACCCTCAGTTCGAGCGCTTTTCCTGGGCGGCTCCGGACTCTGATCTGCTGGACCGTTGGCAGCGGGGCCACACCGGAATTCCGATCATCGATGCCGGTATGCGCGAGCTCTGGCAGACCGGTTGGATGCATAACCGAGTACGCATGATCGTGGCCAGTTTCCTCTGCAAGAACCTTCGGATGCATTGGCTGCATGGCGCCCGCTGGTTCTGGGACACGCTGCTGGATGCCGATCTGGCCAACAACAGCCAGGGCTGGCAATGGACCGCCGGTACCGGCTGCGACGCGGCGCCGTACTTCCGTATCTTCAATCCGGTCACGCAATCGGAGCGTTTCGATCCGCAGGCACGATACATCAAGCGTTGGGTGCCGGAACTGTCGGCCTTGCCGGTCCCGGTGGTGTTCGCTCCCTGGACGAAGCCGGCGGCGGCCGCAGCCTTGGCGCCAGATTATCCGGCATCGCCGATCGTCGATCTGGCCGCATCACGGGCCGGTGCGCTGGCGGCATACAGCAGTCGTTAGTGCCCGATGGGCGGGAATTGCGGTAAAGTGAAGCCAATTCACTGACGAGTCACGTATGAGCGCTGTCCGAGGAAGCACCCGAAAAACGCCGATGAGCCGTGTCGACCACGCCTGGTTGCGCATGGAGCGGCCGACCAATCTGATGATGATTACCGGCGTGATGATGTTCGAGACTCCGGTGAACATCGTCAAGCTCAAGAAAGTGCTGAATGAACGGTTTCTTGCCTATCCGCGTTTCCGCCAGAAGGTCGTGGAAACGCCGACGGGGACTTTCTGGCAGAACGATGCCGATTTCGATCTCGATTATCATGTGCGTCTTTCGGCCTTGCCCGGCAAGGCCGACAAGACCGCCCTCGAGCGTTTCGTCAGCCAGATGGCATCGACGCCATTGGATAAAAGCAAGCCGCTCTGGCAGTTCCATCTGGTGGAGAAATACGACGGCGGCTCCGCGCTGATCACCCGCATCCACCATTGCTATGCCGATGGCATTGCCCTGGTACAGGTCATGCTCTCGATGACCGACAGCGAGGCGCGGCCGTCGAAGCGTGAGCCTTTGTCCAAGACATGGCTGAAGGAGGACGGTAAAGCGGTCAAAGAGCGCATGGGCATGATCGACCGGTACATGAAACTCGGTGAAAGCCTGCTCGGCAAGGGCATGGATTTTTACCGTGATCCGACCCTCGCCAATGTGGTGGCGAAGGAGGGCGGAGAAATTGCCCGCGAACTCGCCGTCGCGCTTTCGCTCAGCGATGACCCCGATACCGTACTGCGCGGGAAACTCGGCGTCAGCAAGCGCGTAGCCTGGGCCCCGCCCTTGCCGCTTGAAGACGTGAAAGCCATATCCCGCGTATTCGATGCCACGGTCAATGATGTCCTGATGGCTTCCATGGCGGGGGCGCTGCGCAGCTATATGGTCGAGCGCGGCGAGCGTATCGATGGTGTCACCATCCGCGCGACAGTGCCCGTGAATTTGCGGCCGCTGGAACACGCCAAGAAGCTGGGAAATCATTTCGGGCTTGTATTTCTGGACCTGCCGATCGGTGAAATCCACCCCGTTTTGCGTCTGGTCCGTGTCGTGGAAAGCATGAAGCAGCTCAAGCAGTCGCGCCAGGCCGTAGTGGTCTATGGCCTGCTGGCCGCCTTGGGCATGGCCCCGCCTGTACTTCAGAATCTGGCCTTCGAAATTTTCAGCCGAAAGGCGACGACGGTTGCGACCAATGTTCCCGGGCCGCAGATGCCCCTTTATCTGGCCGGAGAAAAAATCAAGGAACAGATGTTCTGGGTGCCACAGACCGGATCCATCGGCATGGGCGTGAGCATCCTCAGCTACAACGGCAATGTCCATTTTGGATTGATTGCCGATGCGAAGCTCATTCCCGATCCGGATGCGGTCATCCAGCGTTTCATCCCGGAATTTGAAAAACTGCTCTACATCGCCCTGATGGGCGATTGGGGAGAGCAGTCCCGCTCCTGATTCAGATCAGTGTTTGAAAGGTTTGATATCGCCCGGAGCGCGGAGCATCTTGTTGACTTCATCCAGATGCAGTTCTTCCTGGTAAATCATCTCACGGGCGTATTCCTCAAGCACTACCGACTTTCCTTCCACGAGCTTGAGTAATTTGTAATAGCACTGGCCGGCTCTTTTCTCGTGTTCCAGGCTTTCCCGGAGAATATCGCCGATATTATGCTGCTCCGTTTCCAGGAGCGGACCGATTTTCAAGGACGGGTGTCCGCCGAGCATGGTGACCAGTTCGCCGGCTTTGTAGGCATGTGCGAGGCTCTCGTCCGCATTGCCTTTCAGCCAGCTCACAATCGGAATCCGGTTATAGCCGAATACCATCAAGGAATAGTGGGTGTACCGAACAACCCCGGAAAGTTCGAATTCCATGATTTCGTTGAGTAGCTTGATTGCCTTTTTGGTGTCGGCGTCTTTCATGGCGAGATCCTGATGTAGGGTATGGGTAAATCGTACCAAATCCTTGTGCAAACCGTGTGATGGCACTGATTTCAATTTAATCAGTTTAATCCGCAGGTTATGCCACTAAGGAAAGATGTGACGGCCTCATGGCGCCTCGTCGGTATCGAGCAGGAATCCACCGCTTTGGTGCGACCACAGGCGCGCATAAAGTCCGTCCATGGCAATCAGTTCGGCATGACTTCCGGTTTCGACGATCCTTCCCCGGTCCATCACGATCAGCCGGTCCATCGCGGCGATGGTGGACAGGCGGTGGGCGATGGCGATGACGGTTTTGCCTTCCATCAGCCGGTAAAGGTCACGCTGGATCACGCTTTCCACTTCCGAATCCAGGGCGCTGGTAGCCTCATCCAGCAGCAGAATCGGGGCATCCTTGAGCATGACCCGCGCAATGGCAACCCGCTGCCGCTGGCCGCCGGAGAGCTTTACGCCGCGCTCGCCGACATGGGCGTCATAGCCGGTGCGGCCTTTCGCATCATTCAGGCCGAGTATGAATTCCTCGGCTTCGGCATTGCGGGCGGCGCGGCGCATGTCCGCTTCATCCGCATCCGGCCGACCGTAGAGCAGATTATCGCGCACCGAACGGTGCAAAAGCGAAGTGTCCTGGGTGACCATGCCGATCTGCCGGCGCAGGGATTCCTGGGTCACCTGTCCGATGTCCTGGCCGTCGATGTGGATGCTGCCTTCAGGGGCCGGATAAAACCGAAGAAGCAGGTTGACGATGGTTGACTTACCGGCGCCGCTGCGGCCGATCAGGCCGATTTTTTCTCCAGGCCGGATAGTCAGATTGAAATCGGATACAACCGGCTTTCCAGGGACATAGCTGAAATCAAGGTAATTGAATGTAATCTCGCCGCGGCTGACCTGCAGATCCCGCGCATCCGGTGCATCGCGGATGGCAACCGGTCGGGCCAGAGCGCCGATGCCATCCTGGACGGTGCCGATGTTCTCGAACAGATTGGCCATTTCCCACATGATCCAGTGTGATACGCCGTTCAACCGCAGCGCCATCGCCGTTGCGGCGGCAACCGCGCCGATGCCGACGGCATCTTGGCTCCAAAGCATGAGTGCGGTGCCGGTCGTGCCCAGTATCAGGACAATGCCGAGGATGTGATTGATGATTTCAAATCCGGTCACCAGCCGCATCTGGCGATACACGGTTCCGAGAAACTCCTGCATGGATTGCTTGGCATACAGCGCCTCGCGTTGATTGTGCGAGAACAGTTTTACGGTGGCGATGTTGCTGTAGGCATCGGTGACCCGGCCGCTCATCAGGCTTCGGGCATCGGCCTGCGCGCTGGCCGCCCGGCCGAGCCTCGGAACGAAATACATCAGTGCTGATACATACAGGGCCAGCCAGCCGAAGAACGGCCACAGCAGTTGGCTGTCGAAACTGCCGGCGACCAGGGTCATGGTCAGGAAGTAGATGACCACAAATACCAGGATGTCGGTCACGATCATGACCGCATCACGGACGGCAAGTGCGGTCTGCATCATTTTTGCCGAGACGCGACCGGAGAATTCATCCTGGAAGAAGGACATGCTCTGGCCAAGCAGGTGCCGGTGGAAGTTCCAGCGCAGACGCATGGCGAAGTTGCCGTTCAGGGCCTGATATTTCACCAATGCCTGCGCGGCGATGAGCAGCGGGCTGGCCAACAGCACCGCAGTCAGCAGTATGAGATTGCGCTTTTCCTGCTGCCAGAGCAGATGTGGCGGCACTTTGCTCAGCCAATCGACGATGTTGCCCAGCATGGCGAACAGCAGGGCTTCGAAAGCGCCGATCAGTGCGGTAAGAAACGCCAGCAACAGGATCAGGCCGCGGATGCCGCGGGTGGCGCTCCAGATGAATGCAAAGAATCCAGCGGGCGGCTGTTCCGGTGCGCTGTCGGGAAATGCAGGTACGAGGCGTTCAAACCAGGAAAGCATGCAAGGGCCGGATGTTCGTGAGGCGTCCAGTTTATCGCATGCCGGTCACCGGCAGGGCTGTTAGGCGCTGCAACCGGCGAACAGCCCCAGCATTTCCTGGGCAATACTGGCGCCGGCCAATGCGGTGATTTCCGCATGGTCGAACGGCGGCGAGACCTCCACCACATCGGCACCGACCAGATGAATGCCGGCCAGACCGCGGATGAATTCCAGTGCTGTGTGGGTATTGAATCCGCCGACCACCGGAGTGCCGGTGCCCGGTGCACAGGACGGATCGAGAAAGTCGATGTCGAAGCTGAGATAGCACGAGCTGTTGCCCACGCGCGCCTTGATGGCCGCTACCGCCGCTGCGATGCCATGTCGGTGCAGCCAGCGGGCATCCAAGACTTCATAGCCATGTTTTTCCGCATTGAACGTGCGCATGCCCAGCTGGATCGAGCGCGAGGGGTCCACGATACCGGTTTTCGCTGCTTGATAGAACATAGTGCCATGATCGATGCGAACGCCGTCATCAGCCCAGGTGTCGGAATGGGCATCGAAATGGATCAGTGAAAGCGGACCGTGTTTTTCCGCAAGTGCCTGAAGAATCGGGTAGCTGATGAAGTGATCGCCGCCAAGCGTCAAAGGTTTGACGCCGGCTCCACTGATGGTCCGGTAGGTTTCCCGAATCAGTGAAGGTGCCGCGGCGATATTGCCTGAATCAAAGAACACATCGCCCCAATCGATCACATGCAGCGTATCGAGCGGGTCGGATGACCAGGCATATGGCGGGCACCAAGCCAGCATGGTCGAAGCGGTGCGTATGGCACGCGGCCCGAAACGGGTGCCCGGGCGTCCGGTGGTAGCGGCATCGAAAGGCACACCGATAACGGCAATATCGACCCCATCGAGGTCTTTGCTGTATCTGCGCCGCAGAAAGCTGGTCGCACCGGCATAGGTCGGCTCGGCCTGGCTGCCGTACGGGGATGTGCGGGTAAACGCCAGATCCGAAAAGGTGGCGGTGGCGGGGGAGGGCTTGTCAATCGACATGGTGGGCTCCGGTCTCAGCAGTCCACTCGTCGTTCCTTGCGCGAAGCAATCGCCGGGACGAGCGTCACCGGTCTTCAATGTCCTAGTTTACTTCATTGTCGGCATGCTGAACTCGGCGCCGGCACGGATGCCGGTCGGCCAACGGGCGGTGATGGTTTTCAGACGTGTGTAGAACCGGACACCATCCGTGCCGTGCATGTGCAAGGGCCCGAACAGGGAGCGTTTCCAGCCCCCGAAGCTGTGGAATGCCATGGGAACGGGGATGGGAACGTTGACCCCGACCATACCGACCTGGATGCTGTGGCTGAATTGACGCGCGGCATCGCCGTCGCGGGTGAAGATGGCGGTACCGTTGCCGTATTCGTGGTCATTGATCAGGCGGCAGGCCGTGTTGAAATCCGGCACGCGGACGATGCACAGCACCGGCCCGAAGATTTCTTCTTTGTAAATGGTCATTTCAGGAGTAACCCGGTCGAACAGGGTGCCACCAAGGTAGAAGCCATCTTCATGACCGGCAACTTTCAGACCGCGTCCATCCACCAGCAGTTCAGCGCCTTCGGATTCACCGGTGTCGATGTAGCCTTTGACTTTGTCGCGGTGTTGGCAGGTCACCAGCGGGCCCATGTCAGGATTGTCTTTATCGCCCGGACCGACGCGCAGGCTGGCGACCATCGGTTTGAGCTTTGCAATCAAGGCTTCGGCAGCGGCGTCGCCGACGCAGACCGCCACAGAAATAGCCATGCAGCGTTCACCCGCCGAACCATAGCCTGCACCGAGCAGGGCGTTGGCGGCCTGATCCATATCGGCATCCGGCATGATCACCATATGGTTCTTGGCGCCGCCCAGTGCCTGTACACGTTTGCCAGCGGCGCTGCCGCGGGAATAGATGTATTCGGCGATCGGGGTGGATCCTACGAAACTAATCGCCTGCACGCGCGGATCATCAAGCAGAACATCAACCGCCAGTTTGTCGCCATGCACGACATTGAATACGCCGTCCGGCAGGCCGGCCTCTTTCAGCAAGCGGGCCAGGATCAAGGTCGGCGTCGGATCGCGTTCCGAAGGTTTCAGGATAAAGGTGTTGCCGCAGGCGATGGCAATCGGAAACATCCACATCGGCACCATGCACGGAAAATTGAACGGCGTGATGCCCGCGACCACGCCCAAGGGGGCGTATTCGCTGTAGGAATCGACACCGGTGCCGACGTTCATTGAATGCTCGCCTTTGACCAGATGCGGAATGCCGCAGGCGAATTCGACCACTTCCAAGCCGCGGGTCAGCTCGCCTTTGGCATCGGAGAACACCTTGCCGTGCTCATGGGTGATGGCCAGTGCGATTTCATCGGCGTGATCTTCGAGCAGCTGCTTGAATTTGAACATGACCCGCGCCCGGGCCAGCGGCGTGGTTGCGGCCCAGGCCGGAAATGCGGCCTGCGCGGAGGCGATAGCGGCCTCCACATCGCCTTTGTCCGCCAAGGCCACGCGTCCGGTGACCGCGCCGGTGGCCGGATTGAACACCTCGGCACTGCGGGTGCTGTTGCCGAAAACGGCTTTACCGTCGATGAAATGGGCAATGGTGGCGGTCATGGCGTCCTTCCGATCAGGCGTTCAGGGCATCGGCAGCGGACACATAGGCATAACCCAGGTCGTCGGCAACCGCCTTGTAGGTGATTTTGCCGGCATGCACGTTCAGGCCGTTGAGCAGGTGCTCGTCGGCAAGCAGCGCCGCTTTTGCACCCTTGTTGGCGATCTGTACGGCGAAAGGCAGGGTGGCGTTGGTCAGTGCGAAGGTGGACGTACGCGCCACGCCGCCCGGCATGTTGGCCACGCAGTAGTGAATGACGCCGTCGACTTCATAGGTCGGGTTCTGGTGGGTGGTGGCTTTCGAAGTTTCAAAGCAACCGCCTTGGTCAATGGCGACATCGACCAGCACCGAGCCGGGACGCATCAGTTTCAATTGTTCGCGCGACACCAGTTTCGGTGCGGCCGCGCCGGGAATCAGCACCGCGCCGATGACCAGATCGGTGTCCGGTAGGCGCTCTTCAATCGCGTCATGGGTGGAGTAGATGGTGGTGATGCGGTCGCCATACAGCTCGTCCAGATATTTCAGACGATCCAATGAACGGTCCAGAATGGTGACGTGCGCACCCATGCCCATGGCCATGCGCGCAGCGTTGATGCCGACCACGCCACCGCCGATGACCAGCACTTCCGCGGGTTTCACACCCGGAACGCCGCCCAACAGAACCCCGGAGCCGCCCTGGGCTTTTTCCAGCGCATGCGCACCGGCCTGGATCGACATGCGGCCGGCGACTTCGGACATCGGCGCCAGCAGCGGCAGGCCGCCCTTGCGGTCGGTCACGGTTTCATAGGCAATGGCGGTACAGCCCGAGGCGACCAAGGCTTTGGTTTGTTCGGGATCGGGTGCCAGATGCAAGTAGGTGTAGAGAATCTGGCCCGGGCGCAGCATCGCGCATTCGGCCGGCTGCGGTTCCTTGACCTTGATGATCATCTCGGCACGTTTGAAGATTTCCTCGGCGCTGCCGACGATTTCCGCGCCGGCTTTTTCGTACTGTTCGTTGGTCAGTCCGATCGACTTGCCGCCGTCGCGCTGGACCATGACCTTGTGGCCGTTGGCGATCAGTTCGCGGGCGCCGGACGGGGTCAGGCCGATGCGGTATTCATGGTTTTTGATTTCTTTCGGGACGCCGATAAGCATGGAAAACTCCGGGTTTCTTGAAGTGGGGTGATTTTAAGCGGTTTCGCGGATCGCGTCGGCGATTTTCGAGAACAGGCTGTCGATATGCTCTTTTTCCAGAATCAGGGGCGGTGACAGGGCGATGACGTCACCGGTGACGCGGATCAGCACGTCTTTTTCGTGGAAGCATTTGGTGAACACCTCATAAGCACGGGTGCCGGGCTTGCCTTCGCGTGGAGCGAGCTCGATGGCGCCGATCAGGCCGAAGTTGCGGATGTCGATGACATTTGGCAGGCCTTTGAGCTGGTGGATGGCGTCTTCCCAGTACTGTTCCAGGCTGATGGCCTTTTCGAACAGGTTTTCCTCGGCGTAAATATCGAGCGTGGCCAGGGCGGCGGCGCAGGCCAGCGGATGACCGGAATAGGTGTAGCCATGGAACAGGTCAATCATGTTCTCCGGGCCGCTCATGAAGGCCTCATGGACCTTGTCAGCGATGAACACGGCACCCATGGGGACGCAGCCGTTGCTCAGGCCTTTGGCGGTGGTGATCAGGTCGGGGGTGACATTGAAACGCTGTGCGGCAAAGGCCTTTCCGACCCGGCCATAACCGGTGATGACTTCATCAAATATCAACAATATTCCATACTTATCGCATATTTCTCGAATCCGCTTCAAGTAGCCGTCCGGCGGAATGATGACCCCCGCGGAGCCGGCGATCGGTTCGATGATGACCGCAGCGATGGTGCTGGCATCATGCAACGCGACCAAGCGCTCGAGGTCTTCGGCCAGTTCCAGGCCGTGCTGGGGCAGGCCGCGGTTGAACGCGTTCCGGCCGATGTCCAGGGTATGGCGCAGGTGATCAACACCGGACAGGCCGTTGCCATACCATTTGCGGTTGTTCGGGAGACCACCAACCGATATCCCGCCGAATCCGACTCCGTGATAGCCCTTTTCGCGGCCGATCAAGCGGGTGCGCTGACCCTCGCCACGGGCGCGGTGATAGGCCAGGGCGATCTTCAGGGCGGTGTCCACCGATTCCGAACCGGAATTGGTGAAAAATACATGGTTCAGGGTGTCGGGGGCGATGGCGGCCAGGCGCTCGGCCAACACAAATGGCAGCGGGTGGCCCATCTGGAAGGTCGGGGCGAAATCGAGGGTCGCAATTTGCTGCTGGACGGCATCAATGATGCGCTGACGGCCATGGCCGGCGTTACAGCACCAGAGGCCGCCAGTGCCATCGAGAATCTGACGGCCATCCGTGCTTTGGTAGAACATACCTTCAGCGCTGGCCAGAAGCCGGGGCTGATGCTTGAATTGACGGTTGGCCGAGAAGGGCATCCAGAACGCGTCCATCTGCTCGGGAGCTTGCGTTGCCTGACTCTTATAATGTTGATGATAGGAGGTTTTATCGTTCATGGCGGTCACGATTTGGGCTGTTGAGCGATACTATACAGTGTTGAATAAATTTTACAATAGGCGGTTTTGTAAATTATATTTACATAAAGATTGACCTTAAACGCGGAAAGTGTTAAATATTCAACATCACAATTGACACTCCAAGCAGACCCCATGGATATCGGTTTACGCCTTCAGGAAGTTCGCAACAAGAAGGGCCTGAGCCAGCGCGAGTTGGCCAAACGGGTCGGGGTCACCAACAGCACCATCTCCCTGATTGAGCAGAACAAGGTCAGCCCCTCCATCAGTTCCCTCAAAAAGGTGTTGGACGGCATACCGATTTCCTTGGCCGACTTTTTCACGGTCGATCTGGGCCACGATGCCGATGACTCCCCGTTCTATGGCAAAGATGACCAGATTGATGTCGGCAATGGCGACATCCATTACTATCTTGTCGGCCAGAACAAGCCACAGCGCCAGATGTGCATTCTGCGCGAGGTGATGCCGGCCGGCTCGGACACCGGCAAGGAAATGCTGCTGCACGAAGGCGAGGAGGGCGGCGTGATCATCCAGGGCGAAATCGAGCTGACCGTGGGTGACCAGATCCGCTTGCTCGGGCCGGGCGATGCCTACTATTTCGAAAGCAAAACACCACACCGCTTCCGCAATGTCGGCAAGCAGGATGCCATTCTGGTCAGCGCCAATACGCCGGCCACTTTCTAATTCACGATCATCGAGACCGTTCCATGTCCAAGAAACTCACCCGCGCCGAGTGGGATGCCAAAGCCGCCGCTCTCTCCATCCGAACCCAAGCATTCATTGACGGCGTCTATGTCGATGCCGCTTCCGGCAAAACCTTCGGCTGCGTCAGCCCGATGGATGGCCAGTGCCGCGCCCAGATTGCCGAATGCGAAGCCGAGGACATCAACCGTGCTGTCGCCGCGTCCCGTCGTGCTTTCGAAGCCGGCGTGTGGTCGGAAACTTCCCCGGTACACCGCAAGAAAACCCTGCAGAAATTCGCGCTCCTTCTGGAAAAACATGCCGAGGAGTTGGCGCTGCTGGAGTCCATCGATATGGGCAAGCCGGTTGCCGATGCGCTGGCCATCGACGTGGCCGCCAGTGTCCGTTGCCTGAACTGGACCGCGGAAGCCATCGATAAGGTGTATGGCGAAATCGCCCCGACACCGCAGCATGAGTTGGGTCTGATTACCCGTGAACCGCTGGGTGTGGTGGGCGCCATCGTGCCCTGGAACTTCCCCTTGCTGATGGCCAGCTGGAAATTCGCCCCGGCGCTGGCCATGGGCAATTCGGTCATTCTCAAGCCATCTGAAAAGTCGCCACTCTCGGCCATCCGTATCGCCGAACTGGCCATGGAAGCCGGTATCCCGCCGGGCGTATTCAATGTCCTCCCCGGCTTCGGCAAGGGCGCCGGCGAGCCATTGGCACTGCATATGGATGTCGACGGACTGGTGTTCACCGGGTCGACCGGTGTCGGCAAGCATTTGCTGCAGTGCGCCGGTCAATCCAATATGAAGCGCGCTTACATGGAATGCGGCGGCAAGAGCCCGAATGTGGTGTTTGCCGACGCTCCGGATCTGCAGGCGGCTGCAGAAGCCGCCGCCATCGGTATTTTCTTCAATCAGGGCGAAGTCTGTACGGCCGCATCGCGCCTGCTGGTCGAGCGTTCGATCAAGGACGATTTCGTCAAGATGGTGGTTGAAGCCGGCAAGCAGCTTTATCCGAAACATCCGTTCGAGCCCGGCGCTCCGATGGGCGCCATCGTCGATGAAGGCCAGATGCAGCGCGTGCTGTCCTACATCGAGAAAGGCAAGGCCGAGGGCGCGCGTCTGGCCTTGGGTGGCGAGCGTGTGATGACCGAAACCGGCGGGTATTACGTGGCCCCGACGGTATTCGACGATGTCGCGCATGAGATGACGATTTCCAAGGAGGAAATTTTCGGCCCGGTACTGTCGGTCATCGCCTTCGATGATGAGAAAGAAGCCATCCGCATCGCCAACGACACCGATTTCGGTTTGGCTGCCGGCGTCTGGACCTCCAATCTCAGCCGCGGCCATCGTGTCGCCAAGAAACTGCGAGCCGGCAGTGTCTGGGTCAATTACTGGGATGGCGGTGACATGACCGCCCCCTTCGGAGGTTTCAAACAGTCCGGCAACGGCCGCGACAAATCCCTGCATGCCTTCGAGAAATACACCGAGCTCAAGGCCACTTGGATCAATCTGAAATCCTGATGGGCGCGCCGGTGAAATTACTGATTCACGGAGCCTCCGGCCGGATGGGGCAGGCCTTGATCCGTCTGGCGCAGGCCAATCCGCTGCTAAAAGTGGTGGCCATGACCGGGCGCAGCGCCTTTCCGCCCTTGGCCGAAGTACCCGAATTCGATGTTGCCGTCGATTTCAGTTCACCGGAGGGCTTCGATGCGGTTCTGGCACTTTGCCTGCAACGCGGCAAGCCCTTTGTCAGCGGTACCACGGGTCTCAGTCCGGCCCAGTTTCAGGCCCTGAAACAGGCCGGCGAACGCATTCCTGCACTCTGGGCATCCAATTACTCGCTTGGTGTGGCGGTATTGAACCGGCTCGTTGCCCAGGCCGGACAATGGCTAAAGCACTGGCAACTCGACATTCTGGAAAGCCACCATATCCATAAGAAAGACGCTCCCTCGGGCACGGCCTTGAGCCTGGGCGAAACCGCCCAAGCCGCGACCGGAACCGAACCGGTCTACCACTCGCTGCGCTGCGGCGACGTCGTC
>CAJAPA010000063.1 GCA_903942465.1 uncultured Gammaproteobacteria bacterium | reverse complement strand
GCTCTCGGTCGATGAAACCCGCGATGTCATCGCGGCGCTGCGCTCCCGCTTTCCCAAAATCGAGGGCCCGCGTCACGACGACATCTGCTATGCCACCCAAAACCGGCAGGACGCGGTGCGTGAACTGGCCGGCCAGTGCGACCTCATCTTCGTGGTCGGCTCGGTGAACAGCTCCAACTCCAATCGTTTGCGCGAATTGGCGGAAAAGAACGGTGCACGCGCCTACCTGATCGACGGTGCCGACGACATCCGTCCGGAATGGCTGGAGGGAGCGGTCCGCATCGGGGTGACTGCCGGCGCCTCGGCCCCGGAAGTCCTGGTGCAGGGGGTTATTTCACATCTGCAGCAACTGGGCAGCGGCGAAGTCAGCGAGCTCGACGGCGAACCTGAGAACATGGTATTCGCCTTGCCGAAAGAGCTGCGCATCACCCTTCTGGACTGAGTTTCATTGCCTAAATCCGGCAAAAACCGTAAAATTACCCATCCGCCGGAATAGCTCAGTCGGTAGAGCGGCGCATTCGTAATGCGTAGGTCGGAGGTTCGATTCCTCTTTCCGGCACCATTCGAAAAACCCGCTTCGGCGGGTTTTTCCCTCTCGGGAGCGCCCCATGGCCGGTTCCAGTCTGCTTGCCCTGATTGACGACATCGCGACCCTTCTGGACGATGTGTCGGTGATGACCAAGGTCGCGGCCAAACAGACCGCCGGCGTGCTCGGCGACGATTTGGCGCTGAATGCGCATCAGGTCAGTGGCGTGAATCCCGACCGCGAACTGCCGGTGGTGTGGGCGGTGTGCAAAGGCTCTTTCGTCAACAAACTCATTCTGGTGCCCTCGGCGTTGCTGATCAGCGCCTTCGTGCCCTGGTTGATCGTGCCCTTGCTGCTGATCGGTGGCGCCTATCTGTGTTACGAGGGCTCCGAGAAACTGGTACACAAGTTTGCCGGGCATGCCGAGGCCGATTCGGAAACGCATTACCAGGAACTGATCGAAGCGGTCAGCAACGAGAAGCTCGATCTGGTGCAATATGAGAAGGACAAAATCAAGGGTGCCATCCGCACCGATTTCATCCTGTCGGCGGAAATCATCGTGATCACGCTCGGTGCCGTGGCCGGAAAGTCGCTGTGGGTGCAGATCGGTGCGCTATCCGCCATAGCAGTACTGATGACCGTCGGGGTGTACGGCGTGGTCGGCGGCATCGTCAAGCTTGATGATGCCGGCTTACATCTGATCCGCAATCCCGCGGCGGGACTGTGGTCACGCGGCAAACAGGCTTTGGGCGGCTTTCTGCTGTGGCTGGCACCGAAGCTGATGAAGTTCCTGTCGGTGGCCGGTACCGCGGCGATGTTTCTGGTCGGCGGCGGCATCCTTACCCACAACGTGCCGGTACTGCATCATGCCGTCGAAGGCATTGCCGCACTGCTACCGTCTCTGTCGTGGCTGGTCACGGCCCTGGTCAATGCGCTGTTCGGCGTGCTGCTGGGCTTGGCTGTGGTCGCGCTGGTTACCCTTTACGGAAGACTGTTCCGGCGCAAAAGCGTTTAAGGGATTTCCGTCGCCAGCATCGGCAGTTCGATGCCGCTGAGTT
>CAJAPA010000062.1 GCA_903942465.1 uncultured Gammaproteobacteria bacterium | reverse complement strand
AGGCCACCGAAGGTGCCGAGATTGAAAATCCAGTTGAAGCGGATGCCGGACGTGGTGCGCGTCAATTGGAATGGCCCGACGATGTACAGCAGAAAGCGCATGCCTTTGCGCAAGCCGCCGAGCAGGTGCCCGGCTTCATGCACCGCTAACACCAACAGAAAGGAAAGCGGCAACAGCAACAGATCCCACCACAGCAAGGCATCGACTTTGCTGGTCAGTTCCGGCAGTGTCTTGAGGGCTTTGCCGATGAAAAAACCGACCCCCATGCCCAACACCGCAAACAGCACGATGCTGAGCAGTTTCTTGAACGGGAAGGTTTTGGCGGTCATGGCGCTTTACTTCTGCTCGATTCGCTGCACTTCCGCTTTCAGACCGGTTTCCATGCCGTCCATCAATTGATTCATGGTGTAGTCCAGCTGCGATTTCGACGGATACCAGGTCTGCAACTTGCCGATGCGGTCATCGAACTCGGCCTCGGCGAAATAATCGGTGGGCGGATTACCGAGCTTGCTGCTGACCGAATAATCCATGCGCATGGCCTGGGTGTCCATGGCCACGCAGAATAGATAGGCGTCACGCGACTTGGCGGTGTCGTAGCAGCTTTTGATTTTGGCCACGGCGCCGCTGATGCCGCTGTCGCGGTACACCGAGAAAAAGGTGCCGGTGGCGTTGATGGCGATCTGCTGGGTATCGGAGGCGGCGGAAACCGGCAGTGCGGCAAGCATCAGGCTGGCGGCGAAAACGAGGGGTCGGGTCATGGCGGGGCTGCATTCGGGGACAGTCTCTAGCATAGCCCAAACCGGCAGCCCTGCCCCGTGCCCAAGGTCACGCTGATTTTCACACCGCTGTCATGCCCGAGTCGTAAAGTAGGTATTAGGACATTGTCCCATGTGCTCACCCCTCGGATTCGACTCCCGAATCCCTCTGCCGCCCCGAGGCGGCTTTTTTTTGCCCGCGTCACAGGCTGTCATAAAACGGTCATGGTGCGGTGACATTCTGTGTCCGGGCCGCGGCTTAGACACCCGCACCTACTCTCTTTGGATTGATGGCTTCCAAACATCACCCTTCCCGCCCTTTGGGCGGTTTTTTTTGCCTACATCACCGCCACGGCCATGCCAAGCAGACACAGCGACACCGCGGCACTGGCCTGCAGGCGCAGGCGGTAGAACCATTCCGGAATCAGCTCGGCCTTGCGCAGCCGTCGATCGATCAGCACCAAGGCCAGGAAGACCAGAATCAGTAAACGAAATGGCCCTGGGCCGTCCGGCAACAGCAGCGCACCCAAGGCGGCCAGTGCCAAGACGTTGCTGCTGAGCAAAAGATTGATTGGGGCCCGCTCGCCGAAGAACAGATGCACCGCCCAGTGGATGCCGGCGATGAAGGCGGCAATCACCGCGCCATAGGCCGCGGTCCATTGTTGCCAGGGCGCGGCGGTGGGCGCAAACACCTGCCCGGTCAGGCCGATGGCGAACGGCAGAATGCCGGCGTAGGTCAACAGGCGGGCGGCTTGGGTCGAATTCGAAGGCATAAGCTCTCCTTGGCAAGGCTTTAAGCATAATTCAGGCCGCTTGGATTCGGCGTGAACCCCGGCGCAGCGGTGGCTAAGGGTCGGAATATGCGGTCAAATCGGGTAAAATAGCGGTTTATTGCCCCTGTTTGGAGTTGTCATGACGCACCCCGTTCTCGCCGCCCTCGGCCTTTCCGAAACCGAATCCGGCACCTACCTCGGCCGCGGCGAGTGGTCCAAAACCACCGATGCCGGCGTCCTGGAACCGGTCAACCCGAGCACCGGCGAAGTCATCGGCCGCGTTTACGCCTCCAGCCAAAGCGATTACGACACCCTCATCGCCCGCGCCGAAGAAGCCTATGCCGTCTGGCGCACGACCCCGGCCCCGAAACGCGGCGAAGCCATCCGCATCTGTGCCGACGCCCTGCGCGCCCACAAAGACGCACTCGGTTCGCTGGTCGCTTTTGAAATGGGCAAGATCAAGCCGGAAGGCGACGGCGAAGTGCAGGAAATGATCGACATCGGCGATTTCGCCGTGGGCCTGTCGCGTCAGCTGTACGGCCTGACCATGCACTCGGAACGTCCGGGTCACCGCATGTACGAGCAATACCATCCGATCGGTCTGGTCGGCATCATCTCGGCCTTCAACTTCCCGGTCGCGGTCTGGGCCTGGAACGCCTTCCTTGCCGGCGTCTGCGGCGACATCTGCATCTGGAAGCCCTCGCCGAAAACCCCGTTCTCGGCCATTGCCTCGATGAAGATCTGCAACGACGCCCTGAATAAAGCCGGCTTCCCGGATCTGTTCTTCCTGTTCAACGATGCCGGCACGGAAATCGCCCAGAACTTCGTGGACGACAAACGCGTGGCCCTGATCAGCTTCACCGGCTCGACCCACGTCGGCCGCATGGTCGGCGAGCGCGTGGCGCGTCGCATGGGCCGTTCCCTGCTCGAATTGGGTGGCAACAACGCCATCATCGTCGACGATACCGCCGATCTGAAACTGGCGATTCCGGCCATCGTGTTCGGCGCCGTCGGCACTGCCGGCCAGCGCTGCACCACCACCCGCCGCTTGTTCGTGCATGAAGCCCTGCACGATGTCGTGGTCGAGAAACTGGTCGCGGCCTATAAGCAGGTTGAAACCAAAATCGGCGATCCGACGCTGGCCACCACCCTGATGGGTCCGCTGAACTCGAAAGAAGCGGTCGCGCAGTTCCTGAAAGCCATCGATGGTGCAAAAGCGGCCGGCGGCAAAGTGCTGACCGGTGGCAGCGCCATCGAAGGCCGCGGCAATTTCGTGCTGCCGACCATCATCGGCAATATCAAAAACTCCGATGCCGTGGTGCAGGCCGAAACCTTCGCCCCGATTCTGTATGTGATGACTTACAAAACCCTGGATGAAGCCATCGCCCTGCAAAATGCCGTGCCGCAAGGCCTGAGCTCGGCCATCTTCACCCAGAACCTGAAAGCCGCGGAAGCCTTCCTGGCCGCCAGCGGTTCCGACTGCGGCATCGCCAACGTCAACATCGGCACGTCCGGTGCCGAGATCGGTGGCGCCTTCGGTGGCGAGAAGGAAACCGGCGGTGGCCGCGAGTCCGGCTCCGATGCCTGGAAGGTGTACATGCGTCGTCAGACCAACACCATCAACTACTCGGATTCCCTGCCCTTGGCCCAAGGCATCAAGTTCGAATTCTGATGTATTCCCTGGCCCGGCCCCTGCTGTTCTGCCTGGACGCCGAGCGTGCGCACACGCTCGGCTTGGCCGCGCTGGAAACCGCTTACCGCACCGGCTTGAATCCGCTGCTGGCGGTCAAACCCAAGCCCTTGCCGACCAAAGCCTTCGGCATCAGCTTTCCGAACCCGGTCGGCTGCGCCGCCGGGCTGGATAAGAACGGCGAACACATCGACGCGCTGATGGCGCTCGGTTTCGGATTCGTGGAAATCGGCACAGTCACGCCGCGCCCGCAGGAAGGCAACCCGAAGCCGCGCATGTTCCGCCTGAAAGATGAGATGGGCATCATCAACCGGCTCGGCTTCAACAATCACGGTGTTGATGCGTTGGTTAAAAACGTCGAGTGTTCCAAACGCGAAGGCATTCTCGGCATCAACATCGGCAAGAACAAAGACACGCCGAACGAACGTGCCATCGACGACTACCTGCATTGCCTCGAGCGCGTGTACGACTACGCCGACTACATCACGGTCAACATCTCCTCGCCCAACACCCAGGGCCTGCGTGATCTGCAGGGCGAAGAAGCGCTGCGCGTGTTCGTCAACGAATTGCGCGCCGCCCAGGAAGATCTGGCCGCTGTGCGCGGTCATCGCGTACCGATGCTGGTCAAGATTGCGCCCGATCTGTCGGAAGCGGAAATCGAAGGCATTGCCGGCGTGTTCAACGCCGCCAAACTCGATGGCGTGATTGCCGGCAACACCACCGTCGACCGCAGCATGCTCGGCCCGAACCCGATTGCCGGCCAAGTCGGCGGTCTGTCCGGCAAACCGCTGTATGAAAAAGCCACGCACACCCTGCGTCGCCTGCGCCTGCACTTGGACAACAGCATTCCGATCATCGGTGTCGGCGGCATTACCGAAGGCGCCGACGCGCTGGGTAAAGTATCAGCCGGTGCATCCTTGGTGCAGATTTATACCGGTTTCATTTACCGCGGCCCGGAACTGATCGGTGAATGCGT
>CAJAPA010000061.1 GCA_903942465.1 uncultured Gammaproteobacteria bacterium | reverse complement strand
GCCACTCGGATTCAGGCTTCCGGGAATCGGCAAGCCGCCGAGAATCGGCTGCAGGCTCTGCAGCAGCTGCCCGCGGGCACTGCCGGCGCCGCGCAACGCTTCCGGCCATGGCAGCAGAAACAGCAGCACTGGAATGAACAGCGCCAGCAGCCACAGGCTCGCTTTCGGCCAACGGCGCAGATCCGGCTGCTGCCAGAGCAGCGCGCCCAGCAGCAGCAGCGCGGAAAGTTGCGTGAGCGTATCGCCCAGATGGCCTTGGCCGCCGCCGAACAGCATGGCCAGCGACAGCGTGACGGCGGCCGGCAAAAACACGCGGGATTCAGGGCGGGAACGGGCGGCGTGCATGGACTTCCTTGGCAATGAAAAAGGGCCGCCGAAGCGACCCTTTGATTCTAGCACCGCGTTGGATTACGGCGAGACGGTATTGTTGTCGCTGCCGCCGGCCACCAGGCCGCCGACCAACAGCGCACCGGCACCGACCAGCATCCAGGTGCTGGTGCCGTAAGCGGCAGGCGCTTCCGGATTGATCCACGGCGGGGCTTCATTGGCCAGACGGGTGCTGTTCAATTTGCCACCGGCACAGGTGGAGACTTCCGGAACCTCGGTGATCGAACCACCGCCGAGGGTGACATCGCAGCCGTCGGAAAAACGCAGCACGGCGCTGCCGCCCTGCATCACCATCACGCGATCGCCGGCGGCGAACACCTGACCGTTCTGCACCGGCACGAATTGCTTGCCTTGATTGACCATGACACTGCCCTGGGCCGAAGCCAGGGTGGCCGAACTCTCGGCAGCCGAAACGGCGCCGGTGAAGGCCAAACTCAGTGCGAGTGCGACAACTGCTTTCATGCGGTAAATCTCCGAAAATCATCCATGATGACAACACAGGTTCCGTCAAAATCTCATGACGGGGCATTCCCCTTGACCCATATCCTACGCCGATGGCATGGGATGTCAACCCCGAATAATGCCTAACTCATTCTGCATTAAGGGAATTCTTATAGACCGGCGTGATCGCCACGGCATCCAGCCAAAGCGTGCCGTTCATCACAGTTTCGGCCGGAATCCGGGCCGGAATGCGCAAACCCAGCTGCTGGCCTTCACACCCGGGTGGCACGCTGAACGCCAGGGTCTGTTCGCGCCACTCGAAATGGCCCAGCATCGGCACCGATTCGGCCAGTACCGTACCGGCCGGATCGCAACGGATCTGCCAGACCAGACCGCGCGGCGAATCCAGACGCACGCCCTTGGCGCGCCAGCCCAGTTGCCAATCGCCGGGCGGCAGCACCAGGGCCTGATTCAGGTGCGCGAACGGCGTGCGCCGGCCTTCGAATTCGACCACGTAGGAATTTTCGCCGACGGTGCCGCGGTTGGCGCTCCAGTACGCGGTGGCGCCGGGCACGACCGGGGTCTGCCAGGCAAACACGCCGGGCTGTTCTTCCTGCGCGATTTCAAAGCCGCCGTCGAACACATTGCCGAGCGCGTCGCGTTGGTTGTCCGGAATGCGGTTGACCCAGGTCACATAGGCCTGCAGAGCGCGGTTCTCGTTGCGCAGCCGCGCGATCCACGGATCGATTTCGGCCATCGGCGTGTCGGGCGTGTGCTTCAGTGCCGCGAAAAACGGCGCGATGGCATCGACCGGATACGCGGCTTTGGCCAGCCCGGCCAGAAACGCCGCGCGCCAGGGCGGCGCGGCCGCCAGCGTATTCAACAAGGCGGCGCGTGCCGCCGGCGTCACCGCCAGCAGATTGGCCTGCGGCTGCAGTTGTTCCAGCAGCTCGGGCTGCAGACGCAGCAAGGCATCCATTTGCGTTGCGGCTTCCTGGGCATCGCGGCGTTCGAGCGCATGCTGCAGCAGCCAGGCGCGGGTCGGCAGATCGCGTGGCGCCAATGTTGCGGCCTGCCGGTACAGCATCAAGGCACGCGCTTTATCGCCGCCCTGCTCGGCCACCTGCGCCAGCACCCGCAGCGGCCGGCCATCAATCGGGCGCGCCCGGAGCGCGCGTTCGGCATCGGCTTTGGCGGCCGGCCAGTCTTTGGCGTCCGCATGCCGCAGTGCCGACTGCAGCAAGGCTTCCGGATGATCGCTGCGCCAGGCCAGCGCGCGCTCGGGATCGCTGCGCGCGAAATGATCGGCCATGCCCAAACCGAGTACGCGCCAGGCAACAAAAGCCAGCACAGCGAGAGCGAGGACGAGCAGCGTTTTTTTCATAGGGCCTTATTCGGTGATCAGCAGTTCAAGAATACGGGGCTTTCCGTTTTCACGCACCATCAGCATTTCCAGACTGCCGCTGCGGCGCTGCGACGCGCGCGCGGCACCGAAGTCCAACTCGCTCTGAAAGCCGGCGCGCAGCCGGCGGGCATCGTCCACCGTCTGCCAGCGCGGATTGCTGAGCGCGATGCGGCGTTGCCGGGTAGTGCTGAACAGACGCGAATGCTCGGCGGCGATGGCCTCAACCCCGCCCTTCAGGCTGATCGCCTTCGGACTGAACAGGGCCATCAGGCCTTGCAGATTGCCGGCGCTGTAGTGCGCCTGGTATTGCTGCAGCAGGGCCTCGGCTTCGGCGGCACTGAGGGCATCCGCCACCGGTGCGCTCACGGCAACGGGTGCGGGCTTGGGTGCCGGTGCGGATTCCGGACGCGGCGCAGGGGTGCTCGGGGTGAGCACCGGTGCAGGCTTTGCTTCCGGCAAGGCGGCAGTGCGCGGATTTTCCGGCAAGGGTTTCGTGGCGGGCGTGGCCGAAGGCGTGGCCGCCACCGCTGCGGATTTCGGCGCTGATGGTATGGCCGGCGCGACGGGCGCATCCGTGGTCAGCGGCAATGCGGCCAGCGCTCTGGCCAAGGCGGCCTCT
>CAJAPA010000060.1 GCA_903942465.1 uncultured Gammaproteobacteria bacterium | reverse complement strand
TCCACCTGCGGTTTCAGGCCGCCCCACTCACGCGAAACATCGCCGGTCCAGGGCATCATGCCGTAGCGTTGGCTGCCGGCGAAACCGGAACGCATCATGTTGAACGGGCGTTCGTCCGGCGTATCCTTGAGGGCGTTTTCGT
This sequence comes from uncultured Gammaproteobacteria bacterium, assembly GCA_903942465.1. Lineage (GTDB taxonomy): Bacteria > Pseudomonadota > Gammaproteobacteria > Xanthomonadales > Xanthomonadaceae > Arenimonas. The sequence continues at coordinate 6,809 of CAJAPA010000060.1, read as the reverse complement.
AAACCATCTTCGCCCACTGGTGGCCGTAGGCGTTGTGCAGTGCATCGCCGCTGCCGATCAGATGGCGGGCATCGCCTGGGTGCACTTCCGGCTCGCCCAGATCGCCCCACCAGCCGGCAACGCCCTGTTTTTTCAGACCGCGGTAGATGCCCCAGAACCACTCGCGTGACACGGGATTAAAAACGTCGACCAGACCGGTATTGCCGAAATAAAAATCGAAGGTTTTCGGCTGGCCATCGGGACCGGGCGTGATCGCACCGGCATTCACGGCTTCCTGCCAACGCTTGGAGCTGGTCAGGATGAACGGTTCGGTGATCAAAATGGTGTTGATGCCGTCCTTTTTCAGATCGGCGATCAGGCCTTCCGGATCGGGAAACGCTTTTTTATCCCAGGCCAGATTGCCCATATGGCCCTTGATGTCGGGGCCGAACCAGTAAAGGTCGAGAATCAGCGCGTCGACCGGAAATCCAGCCTGCTTGAACTTGGCCGCGGTGGTGCGGACTTCGGCATCGTTGCGGTAGCCGAAGCGCGAGGCAAAATTTCCCAAGGCCCAGCGCGGCGGTAGCGGCTGTCGGCCGGTCACGGCCGTGTAGTTTTCCAGGATTTCGGGATAGGTGTCGCCGGCCACCACCACGTAGGCCGTGCGGCCATCCACCGCCGAGAAGCTCAGCGTGTTGGTGTCGGTTTTGCCCAGATCGACTTCACCGCTGGCGGTGTTGTCAAACAGAAGCAGGTATTTGTTGCTGGAAACCACCGCCGGCAGGCTGTAATACATCTGTTCGGCCTTGGTGGTGTAACCGTAGCTGGCTTTGTTGTACAGCGGCAGCTTGTGGCCGCGGCGGTCCATGCCGAGTACACGTTGACCGGTGCCCATCAGTTTTTCCTGCGGTTGCAGCGCGAAGTTGAATCCGCGCGATGTCCCGGTCAACTGCAGTCCGCCGTTCTCCGCCAACAGGGTTCTGCCGTCTTTCTCGAAGCGGATGCGCAGCGGTGATTTGTCGATGTGCACCTTCAACGCGGCAGTGCCGAACTCGACGCGGCCCTTGCGCTCGGTCAGTACCGCCGCACCGGTGGATCGGCTCTCGACCAAGGCGAACGAATCAAGCTGCGCCATGCCGGTCGGCTGGTAGAACACTTCCACGGCTTCGGGGGTGAGGAAGCGCACGCGCACCGTGCCCTTGTCGGTGCTCAGCGTCAGGCTGTTATCGCTGCGAGAAACGCGTTGTACCATTTGTTCCAGCGCAGCAGCCGGCAGGCTGACGGCAAAGGCGAGCGCGAAGCCCAGATGGAATCGGAATGCGGTCATGGTGGGCCCTTAGTTCGGCAGTTCGAGAATGACGGATTGCAGCGGGGCCAGCTCCAGCGGGATGAACCCCATCATGTTGGCGATCTGCAGACGGCTTTTGGCATCGCCCAGACGGTCTTTCAGGCGGTAGTCGCCGTCACGCAGCCGCCATTCGGCAATCAGCGTCGGCGGCAGGCGCAGGGTGAAGCGTTTGGCTTTGGTTGCGCTGAAATTACTGACGATGACCAACTTTTGCTTGGCGTTGTAACGGGCATAGGAGAACAGCTCGCCATCGTAACCCGTGTTGCCCGTATTGGCTTTGTGCAAATCGTCGTAATCGCCCATCAAAGCCGGCGCATTGCGGGTGAATTGCATCAATTTGACGTAATCGGCACGCAGGGCTTTCTCGTCGGCGTGCAGTGCGCCGCCATCGAACTTGCCCTTATTCATCCAGCGCTGGTGGGCCGGAACGCCCCAGTAATCGAAAATCGTGGTGCGACTGGCTTTTCCGAAGCCGGCATCGCCGTCGCCCTTCTCGCCCACATCCTGGCCGAAATACAGCATGGTCGGCGCAGTGCCAATCGTGGCCGAAACCACCATGGCCGGCAGACCTTTGCGGGCATCACCGGAAAACGGCGCACTGGCGATGCGTTGTTCGTCGTGATTTTCCAGGAAATGCAGCAGATGCGGTTCGATGTCGGCGTACTGCGTCTGGATGTCCGCCAGCCGGTCGGTGCTGGCCTTGCCCTGCATCACCAGTTTCAGATGATCGTAGAAATCGACTTTGTCGTACAGATAATCCATCTTGCCTAGATGCAGGTAATCCCGGTATTGCTTCGGGTTATAGACTTCCGCCAGTAACGTCGCCTGCGGGTTGCTGTGTTTGATGGCGCTGTTGAGATAGCTCCAGAATTCGACCGGCACCATTTCCGCCATGTCGTAACGGAAGCCGTCCACGCCGTGCGCCAGCCAGAACTGGGTGATGTCGCGGAATTTTTTCCAGGACGCCGGTACGTCCTTGCCTTGCCAGAACGCATAGTGTGCGCGCCAGTCCTTGTCGGCGTAATCGGCTGGCAGGTGTGGGAAGTCCGTGCTTCCGTCCGGCTTTACGCCGTAATTGATCTTGACCGTTTCGTACCAGTCATCGAATTTCGGTTGCGCCGCGCGCGAACCGTTGCCGGTCCATTTCGCCGGATTCTCGGCAAAGCGGCCATCGGCCTGCGGATGCGCTTCACCATTGAGAACACGGTAATCCGCCGGCCATGCTGGGACCCGGAAGGGCTGGCCCGGCACGTAATAAAAATCGTTGTTGCTCGCGTATTCCACCGAGGTGTCGTCATCGGCGCCGAAATCGCGCACGCCGGCCGGTGCGCCGCTGGAGCGGTAAGCGCGCGCCACATGGTTCGGCACGATGTCGATCATCACCTTCAGGCCGTGTTTGTGCGAGCGTGCCAGCAAGGCCCGGAATTCATCCAGGCGCTTGGCCGGGTCGCGCGCCAAATCCGGATTGACGTTGTAATAATCCTTGACCGCATACGGCGATCCGGCGCGGCCCTTGATCACATCCGGGTCATCGCCGGAGATGCCATAGGCGCTGTAATCGGTGACCAGTGCATGATGCGGTACGCCGGTGTACCAGATGTGGGTGACACCGAGCTGCTTGATGCCTTCCAGCGCTTTGTCATTGAAGTCGTCGAATTTACCGACACCGTTCTGTTCACGGGTGCCCCAGGGAATATTGGCGGTCTGCTGATTACCGAAAAGGCGGGTGAACACCTGGTAGATCACGACCTTGCCGTTTTCGGGATTGCCGTCGGCATTGGGTGGAGGTGCTGCAGCACCGGCGGTGCTGGCCAATAACAGGGCGGCAAACAAGCAGAGGAACGAACGGCGCTGAAGCATGGGCGGTCCTGGATTCGGGGTCAGGTCATGCTAAACGAGAATGCCGAGCCTGCCAATTTACCGCGCCGGCGGGCGCGTGAATACGTATGTACCCGCGCCGGATCAACCTGCCGGTTTGGCCGGCGCTGCATACTTGCGATCTTCCGACACCACCTTCTCGCTGGCCGGGTCCAGCACGTAATGCGGCGACATGATCTGCACGCCGTAACGGTTGAATGTGTCCTGGATGTTGGCGTGCAGATCGCTGAGCGTCTGCGCGCGCGGTTTCGGCTGTTCGGCGGTGGCTTGGCATACCAAGCGGTATTCCGGGTAGTAATCCGAGAGGGCGGTTTGATAGACCCGTGGCGCCGGTTCCATGCTCAGGCCATGGGTTTTGCCGGCGGCCTCCAGCAGCATGGCTTCCACCTGCCGCCAGGGCGTGTCGTAACCGATGGTGACGGTGGTGTCGAGAATATAGCCATTGCCATTCACCGTACGCGAGTAGTTGCGGGTGACCGCGCCGAACACGGTGGAGTTGGCCAGCGTGATTTCCTCGCCCATGCCGGTGCGCAGGCGGGTGTTGAAAATACCCAGATCGGTGACCGTGCCTTCGTGATCGCCGATGCGCACATACTCGCCGATGCGGAAAGTGCGCGAATAGGTCAGAATCAGGCCGCTGGCCCCCTGGCTGACCACGTTGGATGCGCCGAGCGAGAGCATAAGGCCGACCAGGACGGAAACGCCCTTGAAGGCTTCCGAATCCGAGCCCGGCAGATACGGGTAAGCCATCACCAAGGCGAACAGCCAGATCACCACGGCGATGATTTTGCGGGTGGGCCCGGCCAGCTCGGCATCGATGAAACCGAGCCGGCTGTGACCGCGGGCGATCTGGTCGAAGAATCCTTTCGACAGCTGCGTGACCCAATACGCCAGTAGGAAAATCACGATGGCGGTCAGCAGATCGGGAATGGCGTGCACGATGGCGCCACCGAATGCGGCGGCGGTACCGAACAGGAAACCGTTCAGACCCTCGCCCCAAGGGCGGGTGTAGGGGAACTGGGCCAGGCTGATGCTCAGCCATTCGTAAACCAGGACGGCGGCAACGATGATGAACAGCAGGCGGGTGAGCTTCAGTAGCCAGGACAGCACGCGCATGCGCGGCACCAATTCGACGCCATTGACCGCCAGCCGTTTGGATTCGGTCATCGCGACCAGCTTGCGGTCGACCAAGCGGCGGGTGCGTGCGGCCAGCCAGAGCAGACCGGCCAATATCAGGGAGGCGATGGCGGTGATGCCGGCGCCGCGCAGCAGGCTGTCGGTATTCCGGCTTTCGCGGCTTTCGCGCATGACCTGTTGCAGACGGCGCTGCGTTTCGTTGACCGCAGCAGCCAGATTTTGACCGGCAAGCTTATCGGCGTCATCCGGCGTGAGCACGAACACCATGACCCCATCGATTTTGAAGATCGCGCCGAGCGGATTGCTCTCAACGCTGACCACGGCATCGGGATTGCTGGTCAGTTCTTCGGTGATGCGCTGTTCGGCACGTTCGGCGCGCAGGGCAGGCGGGGCGCCCAGCAGATTGCCGCGGAACACCGCGACATCGCGGTTGAACACTACGGCAGTGGCGGAGGGCGGTGCTTCAACGACGGCAGGTTCGGCGGCGTTCAGCAGAGGGGCGATGGCGGTTGCCGCCGGCGGGAACAGCGCTGCGGTAAACAGTGCGGCAGCAAGGACGAACGGACGGCCTGCAATCATGGCGGAACCCGGAGCGGTGACGTGGCCTTCAGTCTAGCAAAAAGCCTGCGCGCGCGATTCAGCGGATGAAGACGACGGCATCACCGGTCCGAACCGTACCGTCACGCAACACCCGGCAACAGACGCCACCACGCCAGTGCGGAATCAGGGCCGCAGTCAGACCCCCATGCTGGGCATCCATGCGCGGGCAGGGATCGGTTTCCAGCATGATCTGCAGTTCCACATCGCCGACGCGCAGAACGCGCCCGACATCGGCCGCCGAAAAGCGCAGGCCATCTATCAGCAGATTGGCGCGGCGCACGGTCCAGGGCAGCTCGGCGCCGAGTTCGGCGCAGGCGTCCTGCCAGGACTGAAGGCTGAGCAGGGTGATCTGTCGTCGGCCCGGTTTGCCGCGGGTGTCGGGAACCACGCCGGCCTCGCGGCTGATGGCCACGGACGCGATTTCCAGCATCGGGCCTTTCGCCTGTCGGCGGAATGCGATGGCGTTCAGTGTGGCCATGGTCAGGGCTTCCATTGGCAATGCAGCAGGTTGGCGATGCCAAAGCAGGTCATAGTTGCAGGCAGTCGATTCGGTGAAATCACAGGCGGGTGATTTCCAGTTTGCGGAATTTGATGGTACCGCTTCCCCATTGCAAGGCAAGATGGCCTTTGGCTAATTTGTTGTCCTGCACATCGACAGTGGTCACGCCGTTCAAAACCAAGGTAAGACGGTCGCCTTTCGCGGTGATCTCGTAAGTGTTCCAGCGCCCGCCGGCTTTCGGCATCGGTTGCGCTACTTTGGCGACCAGCACGATGGCGCCGGTGCCGTAGCTCGGGTCCGGGCGCTGGTCGAAGATGTTGGCTTCGTAACAGTTTTCGGCGGTGACCTCCAGCGGGCTCTGGCAACGCAGGAACACGCCGCTGTTGGCGTCATCGCTGGCCCAAAATTCAACGCGCGCGTGGAAATCACCGTACGTCGTCTTGCTCACCAGAAAGGACATGCTCTTGCCGCCCGGGCCGGCCTCGATGCGGCCATTGCGAACGGCCCATTGGGCATCGCCGATGCGGCTGAAATTTTCGAGCCCGTTGCCACCGTCAATCAAGGTGATTAGACGCTCATTCCTTCCGAGACTACCGCAGCCGGCTAATGCAATCGCTAAAATGAAAGCAGTGCTTTTCCCGTTCATTCCCAACCAATCTCCGATAGCGCTGCTGACATTATGGGCACGAAAAAGCCGCTGTCACCAGCGGCTTTTCAGTAGGACACCTTGAGGCTTATTCGGCCAAAGTCAGCAGACTGGCGTTGCCGCCGGCCGCGGTGGTGTTGATGGTCAGCGTGCGCTCGGAAGCGAACTTCAGCAGGTAGTGCGGGCCGCCGGCTTTCGGGCCGGTGCCGCTCAGGCCTTCGCCGCCGAACGGCTGCACGCCGACTACCGCGCCGATCTGGTTGCGGTTGACGTAGCAGTTGCCGACGCGCACGGTGCGCGCGATTTTGTTGACGGTTTCATCGATGCGCGAATGGATGCCGAGGGTGAGACCGTATCCGGTGGCATTGATCTGCGCCAGGATATCGTCGAGATTGTCGGCGTCGTAGCGGATCACGTGCAGCACCGGTCCGAAAATTTCACGATTGAGCTGCGACAGGCCGCTGATTTCATAGGCGCGCGGCGCGAAGAAGCTGCCATGCGCGCAGTCGTTGGAAAGCGCCACGGCTTTGATCAACTTGGCTTCCTTGTCCATGCGCTCGGCATGCACCACCAAAATGGCCTTGGCGTCTTCATCGATGACCGGACCGACGTCGGTGCTGAGCAGGCCCGGATCGCCGACGCTGAGCTCGTCCATTTTTCCGGCCAGCAGTTCGATCACGCGATCGGCGATGTCGCTTTGCACGAACAGAATGCGTGCGGCC
>CAJAPA010000059.1 GCA_903942465.1 uncultured Gammaproteobacteria bacterium | reverse complement strand
TCCCCGAGCGCGCGGTTCATGCCGTTGACCTCAGTGGCCAGATTTTCCACGGCCGCCGCATTCCGCGCCGCCGTCGGGTCTCTGACCAGTTCCTGCAGCCCGAAGAAATAGGCATTGACCGAATCCAGGGAGGCCTTGAGTTTAAGCGCCTGATCGGCATTGCGCAGCAGTCGGGCATTGGACTCATCCAGACGTTTCATCCGCTCATTCTGGATTTCGAAGCAGGGGGTCTCCCTCTGGGCATCAATGCATTCCGGCGGCTCTAAAAATGCCCGCATGGCCTGACTGTCGGAATGCCCGGTCGATTTGATGGCTTCATCGACAATCATTGCCGTATTCTGGCTGATGAACAATCCGGTGTTGGTGAGATCGGATTCTTCCTTGACTTCAAAGGAAAGACAGCCCGACAGGCAAGCGAGCAAACCAGCAGCCATGATGGCACGCACGTTCATGAATTCCCCTTCAGATCACGTATTCTTTGGTCGTGATTCTGTAGGCACTATACCATTCATTTTGCCGGATGCGCGACGCCAGCCGAGTCGCGCTGTTGTTTCAAAAACGGCAGCAACCGGCCGCTCCATGCCCTGTAGCCGGCATCATTCGGGTGTACGCCGTCCGTGACGAAAAAAGCCACATTCTGCTTGCCAGCCGGATCCGTGAACAGCGGATACAGATCAAGAAACACGGTGTAACCGGCATGCGGCTGCCGTGCAGCCAAGTCCTTTATTCGGGCGTTGACCGGAACCACCACATCGCGGTTGCGCGCTGCATCGTTGGTCGGCAGCAGTGACTGCAGGATGATACGCGCCTTCGGTTTGCGGGCATGTACGGCATCCAGTACTGACGCGATGCCGGCGAAAACGCTCTCGACCACCGGATCTTCCTGCGCCCAGGTATTGTTGACGCCGATCATCAACACGATGAACTCCGGATCCAGCTCCGGCGCATCCAGTTGCCCCATGCCGCCAGCGGTCTTCGGCTGGATGCGGTAAAGCACATGCTCGGTGCGATCGCCCGAAATGCCCATGTTCAGCGCCCGGTTTTCCGGAAGTCCGTCGACGAAGGCCGGCTTCCAGCTGTCTATCCCGAACTGCTGGCCGCGCACCCAGGGATTTTCGCCGAGTTGCCAGAAATCGGTGATGGAGTCACCCAGAAAAACCAGTTTCACCGCCGGCAATGCGGCACGGTTTTCCAGTTCCGCGTTGATGGCTTCCGAGCGCAGCTGCCAGTACTCCACCCGCCGTAACGGGGATTCCGAAACAAAGCCGGTCTTTCCTGCGGCCGGAACCGAACAGGAAACGGAAATCGCAGCCAAAGCCAGCATCCGAAGCATGGGCAGGCTGAAAAGTGAATTCAATGCGTTGTGTGGCTTCATGGGAATGAATGTCCTTGTTTATTCGATGGTGTCATTGTCATGCAGGCGCACGCCGATGGACTCGAGTTCCCGGCGGATGGACTCCTGGGGAAGGTGTGAATTGCCGATGCCGATCTCGAAGCGGACCCGCTCGCTGCCATCATCGCCTGTCATCAACTGCGAGTCCAGCGCGGTCATGTCGATGCCGTGCCGCGCAAGCACGGTCAGGATATCGCGCAGCATACCGATGCGGTTGGGGGCTTCGATGGCAAGGCTTCGGCTTCGAAGATTGCCAAGCCGGATCAGGGCCGCCTCCGATTTTCCGGCCATGTCCTGCCGCCAGCCGCCTTCCGGATCTATCCGCTGCGTTGCCGCATCGAATAGCGCAGCCAGCTCGTTCCGCGAATCCGATGTTTTCAGGATGGTTTCCAGACTTTCACGCAGTGCCGCCAGCAACGTGCGGCCGAATTCGCTGGCCATTCCGGTGGCGATGATGCCGGCGGAGACCTCGCCGCGCTGGGCGGCGACACGCCCGAGACCAAGCTCGGCCAGCAGATAGTTCGCGGAGGCGAGCGTGGTGAGATCGGCAATCTTCTGATTCTGCGCAGCCAGACCGGTGGCCAGCGCATCGATGAAAGCCCGCTGCACCAGATGCGGCAGCATCTGTACCAGCGCCATGATCTCGCCGTGCTGTGCGAAGTCGATCCGGGCGATGCGCATCCCCAGCAGACCGTAGATCCGATGCGCCGCGTTATCGGCAGCCACTGCATTGCTTCCAATCGGCATCAGCAGGACATTCTGTCCGCGCAGGACGGCGCTGGAAACCGCCATCGGATGGCTCGAGCAGATACTCACGCCATTTAAGGCCAATTCCTGCAGTCGTTCACTGAATCCGGATTTGTTGGTGGCGCAGTCAATCAGCATGCGGCCGTGCATGGCTTTGCCGTGGGCCTGCAGCAGGCCATTGATGGCCTGATCGGGAATGGCGACGAAGAGCAGGGCGCTAGCGGAAATGGCCTGACGGATGTCAGCATTGCCGGCATCCTTTTCAACAATGATGACATCGAAGCCGGCGGTGCGCATGGTTTCGGCGATGCACTTGCCCCAGCCGTTAGCTCCGCCGAAAACACAGACGGGTCCGGAGTCGGGCGTGAATGAATCGTTGCCAGTCATGGGCCGGATTTCGGGCAGACCGGGCTGTCTGCATTAAGAATCAAATCATGTCGGAAGCACAACCACATCACCGCTGCAATTCCTGCAAGCCCATCTCCGCCAGCATCTGCACCATACGGCCGGCTTGCTGGGCCTGTTCGCTGGAGGCATTGCCCTGCAGTGCGCGTTTAGCCACACCTTGGGCGATGGCGGCCAGGCGGAAGAAGCTGAAGGCCAGAACGAACGGCCAGTCGGCGGGGATGCTGCGCCCGGTTAGTTCGGCATAGCGTGCCAGCATTTCTGCTTCGTCGGGAATGCCCAGGGCTGCGCGATCCATGCCGGCCAGGCCCGGCAGGGCCGGATTGCGCGGTAGACGCAGCGCCATGCACAGATAACCTAAATCGGCGAGCGGGTGTCCGAGCGTGGACAGCTCCCAGTCAACCACGGCCAGCACCTTGCCGCCGTCCGGCGTGAACATGAGATTGTCGATGCGGAAATCTCCGTGCACCAGGACAATGCTGCCATCGTCATCCGGACAGCGCAGGTGCAGCTGCGTAATCAGCGCTTCCATGGCCGGTATGGCCTGGGTTTCCGAATCGCGGTATTGCCGGCTCCAGCGGTCCAGCTGCCGTGCGAAATAATTGCCTGGCTTGCCGTAATCGGCCAGACCGGCTTTGTCGACATCCACGGCGTGGATGGCCGCCAGTGTTTGCAATAGAAGCTCGTAAAGTACGGAACGCTGTTCCGGCTGCAGTTCAGGCAGGGACGGATCCCAGAACACCCGGCCGTCGATGTAGGACATGACATAGAACATTGACCCGATGATCGCGTCATCGGTGCACAGGTGCAGGGGATGTGCAACCGGAACATCGGAGCCATGAAGTGCATTCAGTACCCGGAATTCCCGGTCCACTGCATGCGCCGAACCCAGCAGCGTTCCCGGCGGTTTGCGCCGAAGCACATAGCACCCGCTGGCGGCTTCCAGCAGATAGGTCGGATTGCTCTGCCCGCCTTTGAACTTGCTCGATTGCAACGGACCCTGAAAGCCGGGAATGTGGGATTCCAGATATTCGGCAAGCGCCGCATCCGGGAGTTGCAGGGAAGTGCGGGAGTCGGTCATCGTCTTATTTCAGCAGCCCGCGCGCCAGAGAGGTGATGTGCACCTCATCCGGGCCGTCGGCCAGACGCAGGCAGCGCGCGCCGGCCCAGGCATGCGGCAGGAACGGATGCTGCAGACCTTCGGCGCCGAACAGCTGGATGGCGCGGTCGATGACTTGGAGCGCCATGCGTGGCGCGACGATTTTAATCATGCCGATTTCGTTTTTGGCAGCCTTGTTGCCGCCGGCGTCGAGCATGGCGGCGGCATTGAGCGTCAGCAGCCGCGCCTGAGCAATCTCGCAATGCGACAGCGCAATCATTTCCTGCGCCATGCCCAGCGCACCGAGCGGCTTGCCGAAAGCGATACGTGACTTTGCGCGCTCGATCATCATTTCCTGCGCGCGTTGCGCCAGGCCAATCAAGCGCATGCAGTGGTGGATACGGCCCGGACCGAGCCGCGCCTGGGCCAGCGCGAAGCCGCTACCCTCGGCACCGATCAGATTCGATTTCGGGACACGGACATTCTCGAAAACGAGCTCCATGTGACCGCTGGGCGCGTCATCGAAGCCGAACGCTTCCAGCGCACGCGCAATGCGAACTCCCGGTGTGTTCATCGGTACCAATACCATCGAGTGCCGCGTGTGTTTATCGGCCTCCGGATTGGTCACGCCCATCACAATCAGGATGGCGCAGCGCGGATCGCCGGCACCGGTAATCCTCCATTTGCGGCCGTTCAGGATATAGTCGTTTCCGTCCGCGCGGATACTGAGCGCGATATTGGTG
>CAJAPA010000058.1 GCA_903942465.1 uncultured Gammaproteobacteria bacterium | reverse complement strand
GCCTGGAAGCCGAGCGGGCCAAGATGTACCCAACGCCGTGCGCCGTTGACTGATTTGCCAAGACCGGGAATCCACACGCTGAGCAGTGCCAGGAAGCACAACAACAGAAAAATGTAGCCGTATTTTTCGATCTGCTTGATTTCGGTGCGCAGCGCCATCGCCGCCATCGCCAAACCGATGGCCAGGAACATCAGATGGCGATTGAAGTAATAGAACGCGCCCTGCCCGGTCATCACCGCATAGGACATCGAACTCGACGCGACCATGACGATGCCAAGACCGATGAGTGCAGCGATTGCGCACAGCATCCAGACATCGACGCGTCCGCCGAGTTCGTTGTATTTGGTGGCTTGGACGGGCGTCGCCATCAACGCACCTTCAGGGTCGCGAGCGCGACCAGAACGAGGATGACCGAGATGATCCAGAAGCGCACGATCACGCGCGGCTCCGGCCAGCCCTTGAGTTCGAAATGATGATGGATCGGCGCCATGCGGAACACGCGCTTGCCGGTCAGCTTGAAGGAAGCGACCTGAATCATCACCGACAGCGTTTCGATCACGAAGATGCCGCCCATGATCACCAGAATCAGTTCCTGACGCACGATTACGGCAATGGCACCGAGCGCGGCGCCGAGTGCCAGAGCGCCGATGTCGCCCATGAACACCATGGCCGGGAAGGTGTTGAACCAGAGAAAGCCCAGACCGGCACCCGCAATGGCCGCACACACAATGGCCAATTCACCGGCACCGGGAACGGCAGGAATCTGCAGGTAGTCCGAGAACACGGCATTGCCGGAAGCGTAGGCGAAGATGCCCAGACCGCCGGCGACCAGCACCGTCGGCATGATGGCCAGGCCATCGAGGCCGTCGGTCAGATTGACCGCATTGGAGAAACCGACGATCCAGAAATAAGCGATCACCATGAACAGCGCACCGAGCGGCACCGCGACATCTTTCAGCAGCGGCAGATACAACGTGGTGTTCGACGGCGCATCGGCGGTAGTGAACAGAACCACGGCGGCAATGGCGCCGAAAACCGACTGCAGGGCGTACTTGTGGCGCGACTTCAGGCCATTCGGATCGCGGCGTACGATCTTGATCCAATCGTCCAGCCAGCCGATCAGGCCGAAACTCACCAATACCCCCAGCACGATCCAGATATAGCGGTTGCGCAGATCGGCCCACAGCAGGGTCGACAGGCTGATGGTCATCAGAATGAGCGCGCCGCCCATGGTCGGCGTGCCGGCCTTGGAGAAATGCGATTGCGGTCCGTCGGTACGGATCGGCTGGCCGCCTTTGAGGCGTGACAGCCGTTCAATCACTGCCGGCCCGAGCCAGAGCGAGAGCGCAAGCGCGGTCAAGGCACCGAGAATGGCGCGCATGGTGATGTAATCGAACAGGGCGAATAGCCGGGCGAATTCCTGCAGCCAACGTGCCAATTCAAGCAGCATCCGGTTTCTCCTGGGTTCCGTAGGTTTGCAAAAGGGCGTTCACGACCTCATCCATGCGGCTCGAACGCGAGCCTTTGACCAGCAACCGTTGATTGCCCTGAAGGCTGCCGTTCAGCACCGCAATCAGTGCCGCGCGGTCGCTGAAATGCCGTGCACCGGAGCCGAAGGCTTCACTGGCGGCGGCGCTGAGTACGCCACAGGTCATCATCCCGGCAATGCCCTGGCTTTTCGCTGAAGCGCCGATCTGCGCATGCAGATCCACCGCGGTGTCGCCCAGCTCAGCCATATCACCGAGCACCAGCAGCGACTGACGGCCGTCCAGCGCACAGGACGCGGTCAACGCGGCGATGCCGGCAAGCACCGAGCCGGGATTGGCGTTGTAGCTGTCGTCGATGAGCACCGCGCCGTTGGCCAGTTGCTTGCCATCCTGACGTCCGGCGACCGGCCGGGCCGACTGCAGACCGGCAACCACCGCCTCGAGCGGGGCGCCGGCCGCCAGGGCCATGGCGGTGGCAGCCAAGGCATTGAGAATATTGTGACGGCCGGGCATCTGCAGCGCGACCTCGGCACGTCCGGCCGGGGTGATCAATTCGAAACGCACGCCGTCGGCATCGGACACGATCTTGCCGGCCGTGATATCGGCATTGTTTTCCAGGCCGAAACGCAGCACACTGCGGCCGGCAATGCGCTCGAGGAAATACGGGCAGAAGGCATCATCGACATTGACCACGGCCAGACCGTCATCGGGAAGGGCCTCGTATATCGCGCCCTTGGTTTCGGCGATGCCCAGCAGCGAGCCCATGCGTTCGATGTGGGCCGGCGCGATGTTGTTGACCAGCGCGATGTTGGGCGTGACGATACTGGTCAGATAGGCGATGTCGCCCGGTTTGCCGGCACCCATTTCATAAATGGCGAACTGCGCATCTTCCGGCGCATCGATGACCGCCAGCGGCAGACCGATTTCATTGTTGCGGTTGCCCGGATTGACATACGCTTTTCCGGCATGCGAAAGAATGGCATGCAGCAGAGTTTTCACCGAGGTCTTGCCATTGCTGCCGGTCAAGGCCAGCACCACGGCCGGACGCGTACGTGCCAAGCCGGCGGCGATTTCACCGAGCGCTTCTTCGGTATCGGCGCACAGGATGGTCGGCAGATCGGAATCCACGGGGCGATGGGTCAACAGGGCCGCGGCGCCGTTGGCTTTGGCTTGGGCGACGAATTCATGGGCATCGAAACGCTCGCCTTTCAGCGCAACGAACAGCGCCCCGTGCAGATCGTCGCGGCTGTCGGTACTGATGCCCGAAACCGACACGTCGTTGCCGAGCAGTCGGCCTTCGCACCATTGCGCCAGCTGCGAGAGTTCGACCGTTCTCATGCCGCCTCCTGCAGGAACGTGGCGGCGATCGCGCGGTCATCGAACGGTGTCTTGACGCCGTCCACTTCCTGATAGGTTTCATGGCCCTTGCCGGCAATCAGCACGATGTCCTGCGGACCGGCGGCGGCGATGGCCTCGGCAATGGCGGCACGGCGGTCGCGCTGGATGCGGACGGCATCGGCCTTGGTAAAACCGGTGCGGATGTCGGCGACGATGGCATCGCCGGACTCACTGCGCGGATTGTCATCGGTGACCCAGACCGCATCGGCCCACTGTTCGGCGCTGGCGGCCATCAACGGCCGCTTGCTGCGGTCGCGGTCGCCGCCACAGCCGAACACGCAGATCAATCGGGCCTGACTGTGCGCGCGCAGGGTTTTCAGCGCCTGCTCCAGCGCATCGGGGGTATGGGCGTAATCGACCACCACCAGCGGTTTGCCCTGCATGCCGCCCAAGCGGCTCATACGGCCATCGACCGGACTCAAGCGCCCGAGCAGCGCGGCGACATCGCCCAGACCCATGCCGTCGGCGAGCAGAACGCCGGCAACGGCTAAAAGATTATCGGCATTGAAGCGACCCAGAAGCGACGAGGCCACGGCAGCCCGTTCGGCGCCGTGAACCAGCATGAAGCGCATGCCGTCCAAGCCGAGCGCCAGCGCTTCGGCCCGCAGATCGGCCTCCCTGCCCTGCGAGGAGGTCCGGATGCATTGCAGTCCGGCCGGCAGATTTTCCGCCAACTGGCGCCCGTGCGCATCATCGATGTTGATGACCGCATGGCGCAGTCCGGGCCAGGCGAACAGTTTCGCCTTGGCCTCGAAATAGGCCTGCATCGTACCGTGGTAATCCAGATGGTCCAGTGTCAGATTGCTGAACACGGCGGTATCGAAGGCCACCGCATCGACGCGGCCCTGATCCAGGGCGTGCGAGGATACTTCCATCGCCACTGCCTGCGCGCCGTCCTCGCGCATCGCCGCGAGTGCGCGGTGCACCGCGATGACATCGGGCGTCGTGCGTTCGCCGGACTGCAGCTGGCCGTAGAGCCCGGTGCCGAGCGTACCGATGGTACCGGCGATGCGGCCCTGCAAGGTGAACGCCTGCGCAATCAATTGCACGGTGGAGGTCTTGCCGTTGGTACCGGTCACGCCGACCAGAGTCATTGACTGCGATGGCGCGCCGTAAAACCGGCTGGCAATACTGGCCTGCAGGGATTTCAGCATCGGCACGGCCAAGGCATTTTCCGGAATGAAGGTGCTGGCAGGCGCCGGCACCTCGTACAGCACCACGGACGCCTTGGCGGCCTGCTCGGCACGCAGATAGGACAGGCCATGTGCAGTCAGGCCCTGCACCGCGATGAAGGCATCGCCCGGCTGCAGGGCACGCGAGTCGGCGGTCATGCCGCTCACCGTGCAATCGGCATGTCCGGAAACGTCAAAAAGGCCTTCGGCCAGTTCGGTCAATGCCATCTGCCGGCTCATTGCAAGCTCTCCGTATCCGGCGGCGGTGATTGCGCGATTGCCGGCGCAGGCAACGGCGCCGGAGCTGGCTCACGTGCGGCGTACCATTGCTCGATGTTATCGGGCGGCACATCGAGCAGGCGCAGCGATCCTTCCATGACATTCTTGAACACCGGCGCCGAAACCACGCCGCCGGTATAGCCAAGACTGGGATCGGGATCCTGCAGAACCACCACCATCGAAAACCGCGGATTGTCGACCGGCACCATGCCCGCGAAGAAAGCGTTGTAACGGCGGGAATAACCGCCGCCATCCGCCATACGCGCGGTACCGGTTTTGCCGGCGACGTGATAACCGCGCACCGCCGCCTGGGTGGCGGTGCCGCCGGGCTCGGTCACGGTCTGCATCATTTTGACGATTTCGTGCGCGACCTTCGGATCGAGCACCTGCTTGCTTTCGCCTTTGCCGCCTTTGACGAAGGTCGGCGTGATGGCGCGGCCGTCGTTGCCGAGCGCGGCATAGGCGTGCGCCAATTGCAAAGGCGTCACACTCAAACCGTAACCGTAAGACATGGTCTGCTTGGAGGTGCCGCTCCACAGCGGCGGCGGCGGCAGGAAGCCGGGGCTCTCGCCCGGGAAACCACTGCCGGTGGTCACGCCGTACCCGAAGCGGCGCATGAAGTCATAGAAATCCTGGCTGGTCAAGCGATGCACGATCATCGCGGCACCGACATTGGAACTCTTGCGGATGACGCCGGTGGTATCGAGCACCCCGTAATTGTGGGTATCGGTAGTGCGGTATTTGCCGTTCGGAATCCAGCCCGGGTTGGTATTGAACAGCGTTTCCGGCGTGATCTTTCCGGCTTCCAATGCCGCCGCTACCGTCAACGGCTTCATGGTCGAGCCCGGTTCCACCACATCGGTCACCGCCTTGTTGCGGCGGGTTTCCGGACGCACGCCGCTGCGCGCATTCGGATTGAACGACGGATAGCTGACCATGGCCAGCACTTCGCCGGTGCGCACATCGAGCACGACCGCGGTGCCGGCTTTGGCGCGGGTGTCGATGACGCCCTGTTTCAGCTCGCTGTAGGCCAGATACTGGATGCGGCGGTCGATCGACAAGACCAGATCCTTGCCGTTTTCGGCCGGGCGGATCAGGTCGACATTCTCGACGATGCGGCCGCGGCGGTCGCGGATGATTTTCTGTTTACCGGGGGTACCGGTCAGCCAATCGTCGAACACTTTCTCCAGACCTTCCACGCCGTGCTCATCGAGATTGGTGGTACCAATCAGCTGCGCCATGACCTCGCGGTGCGGATAGAAGCGGCGGAATTCGCGGCTGCTGTAGACGCCATGGATGCCGAGATCGACCACCGCTTTGGCATCATCCGGATTCATGTGACGGCGCAGATACATGAACTGCTTGTCTTTTTTCTGTGCCAGCTTGCGGGTCAGTGTTTCCAGTGGAATCCCCAGCGCTTTCGCCAGCTCCGGGACGCGCTTGCCGTCGGCCATCACTTCCTTGGGATTGACCCAGACCGACTCGACCGGACTGGACACCGCCAGCGGTTCGCCATTGCGGTCGGTGATCATGCCACGGGTGGTCGCGATCGTTACTTCACGCAGGAAGCGCTCGTCTCCCGCGGCCTGCAGTTTGTCGTCTGCCCACAGCTGCATGTAGGCGGCACGCGCCACCACCACGCCGCCGCACAGCAGCAGCACGCCGACAATCCAGACCAGTCGGGTGCGCGGCTGACTGGCGCGTGAGGTCGGCCTCATGGCTGCACCACCGTGGTTTCATTGTCGAGCGGGAAATGCATGCCCAGCTTTTCGGTGGCGATGCCGACGATGCGGTTGGTTTCCGACACCGTGGCCTGCTCGGTCTGCAGCCGGCGGAATTCGACGTTGAATTCATCGCGCTGTTTCTGCAGACGGCTCAGATCGATGTAGGACTGACGGTGCGAATGCCGGGAATACACCACCGAAACCGCGCTGCACAGCACCGCCACGAGCAGGGCCATCAAGGTCATCAGGCGCGGACTCAAGCGGCACCTGCCTTTTCGGCCACGCGCAGCACGGCACTGCGCGCGCGCGGATTGGCGGCGACTTCGGCGGCATCGGCTTTGGCGGCGCCACCGACATCCTTGAGGCTGGCAAGGAAGGCCGGTGCTTCGGGCATGCGCCGGTTGCCGGCCGGCGCTTTGGCATGGCGGGCGATGAACTGCTTGACGATGCGGTCTTCGAGCGAATGGAAACTGATCACCGCCAGACGTCCGCCGGGCTTGAGCAGATCATGCGCGGCCTGCAGTCCGGTTTCCAGATCGTCGAGCTCGCGGTTGATGAAGATGCGGATGGCCTGGAAGCTGCGCGTGGCTGGATGGATTTTGGCATCGAAACGGCCGACCACGCCGGCGATGCATTCGGCCAGCTGCGCGGTGCGCGTGAACGGCGTTTCACTGCGCTTGGCGACCAGCACGCGGGCGATCTTGCGGCTGGCTTTTTCTTCGCCGTACAGCCAGAGCACTTCGGCGATGTCCTTCTCGGACGCCTGCGCCAGCCACTCGGCGGCGCTTTGGCCGCGCGTGGTGTCCATGCGCATGTCGAGCGGGCCGTCCTGACGGAAACTGAAACCGCGTTCGGCCACATCCAGCTGCGGCGAGGACACGCCCAGATCGAACAGCACGCCATCCAGACCG
>CAJAPA010000057.1 GCA_903942465.1 uncultured Gammaproteobacteria bacterium | reverse complement strand
GGCATGCTGTCAGGCTACAGCCTGCTGGCGATCGGCCTGATGAATGCGATCATGTTCCCGACCATTTTCAGCCTCGCGTGCGAAAAGCTGGGCAGCCGGGCTGCGGATGGATCCGGCATCATCAATGTCGCCATTTTCGGTGGCGCGGTGATCCCGCTTCTCACGGGCGTCATTGCAGATGTAAGCGGCAGCCTTTCTTTTGCGCTCGTCCTGCCTGCAGCCTGCTATGCCATCATCGCCGGTTTTGGCATCTATGCGCGCAAGCCGGCGGTGGCCTGAATCCCCTCCCGCCTGCAAACCGGACATAGACGATATGCGCTTGCTGCTGTTGACCGTCATTCTGGCGGCAGGCCCGGGTCTGGCACACTGCCGGGCCTCAACAGACCCTGCGCCCCCCGCGGTGCGGGCGCAGACGTGGCAGGATGGGGATCTGCTGTTTGCGGACGAGTTCAATTCCGGCCAGCTCGACCGGTCGAAATGGAATGTCATCGGCCCGGATTTCTGGGTGAACAACGAGCAGCAAGCCTATATCGATGCGCCTGAAACCATCCGCTTCATGGACATTAGCGAAACAGCTGGTGCCGATGGCGGGGCGCTGGCCCTGCAGCCTGTTTACCGGAAGGGTTTCGAAACGCCGGATGGGCGCAAGATGGATTTCGTTTCGGGCCGGATCGATACGCGCGGCAGGTTTGAATTCACCTATGGCCGCGCGGCCGCGCGCATCAAGATGCCCGACGCGGCCGGCGTCTGGCCGGCCTTCTGGCTGCTGGGCAACGGCACATGGCCCGAGACCGGAGAAATCGACATCATGGAATATGTGGGCGAGGCCGACTGGACCGGCGTTGCCTTGCACGGCGAGGGCTATTTCGGCGAGACCCCGCTGGTCAACAAGCATTTCTTCCCGCCGGAAACCGATGTCACCCAGTGGCATGAATATGCGGTGGAATGGACGCCTGACCAGATACGCTTCCTGGTGGATGGCAAACTCACCTATCGCGTCACCCGTAAAATGGCGGAGCATTACGGGAAATGGAGCTTCGACACGCCGAAATTCGTGATCCTGAATTTCGCTGTGGGCGGCGCCTATCCATTCAAGACCAATGGCATCGAAGCGCCCTATTCAGGCATCCCTGCCAGCACGGTTGCACGGATCAGGCAAGGCGATATCGCCATGGTTGTGGACTGGGTCCGCGTCTATGGCCGCAACAAACCCTGAGAGAGGGTCGCTTCGTTTTCCGTAGCGGCCCTGGTCAGACCTTATGCAACAATGCGTAATAAAATCCATCGCCGTCATCTTCGCCGGGAAGGCGCTGCCGGCCCGCGCCGCTGACGCGACCGAAGCGGACATCCAGCGGCAAAACTTTTGCATCGGCATGCTGCTGCAGGAACTGAGCAATCAATGATTCGTTTTCCGCTTTCAGCACCGAGCAGGTGCTGTACAGCAGACGCCCTCCGGGGCGCAGGTGCCGCCAGGCGTTTTTCAGCAGACGCCATTGCAGGGTATTGAGTGCGCCGATGTCCTTCTCGCGCCGATGCCATTTCACATCCGGCTGTCGGCGGATGATGCCGGTGGCCGAACACGGCGCATCGAGAAGAATGGCATCGAACTGCTGCGGCAGCGTTTCCGGAAGCGGCTGCGTGGCATCCAGGGCATGCAGTGCGGCGGCATCTTCGGCAAAACCGAGGCGCGCGAACAGCGCGTTGATCTTCGGCAGACGATCGGCTTCGTTGTCGGTGAGCAGCAACAGGGCCGGCGCCGATTCCAGCAACTGCGCGGATTTTCCGCCGGGCGCGGCGCACATGTCCCACACGCTTTCGCCGGACCGAACCGCCAGTGCGATGGCCGGCAGCTGCGCCGACAGATCCTGCACGGCTATGCGGCCTTCCAGCCAACCCGGCAATTGCGTCGGAGCGATGGCGTCATCGATACGGATGGCCTGCGGCGCGATCTCGGAAATCCGATGGGCGATGCCCTGCGCCTGCAATTGTGCGGCAGACGCGTCACGCTGCTGCGCGGCTCCGGGGATACGCAGCCACAGCGGCGCCACGCGGTTGTTGGCGGCAACGATGTCGGCCCAGGCTTCCGGCCAGTCCGCACGCAGACGGGTCAACAACCAATCGGGGTGATTTTCGTGGATTCCGATATCGTCACTGACCGGCAGGCCTTCGCGTTGACTGCGACGCAACACCGCATTGATCAGGCCGGCATGCGCGCCCTTGCCAAGCACGCGCGCGGCTTCCACGGTCGCTGACACCGCGGCATGCGGCGCCAACTGCAACAGATGCAATTGCGTGAGCCCCACCAGCAGCAGGGCATGACTGAGCGGCTCGCTCTG
>CAJAPA010000056.1 GCA_903942465.1 uncultured Gammaproteobacteria bacterium | reverse complement strand
TGATGGACAGGTTGAAGCGCGCCGAATACAGCCGGGCGATGTCCTGGCTGACCCGGTTCGACAGCACCGACAGGCGGTAGGGCAGGAAGCGTTCAAGCCGGAGTTCGGCATGGGGTGTGGCTGTGGACATGGCGGCTTGCAATTGGTTTCAATTGAAACTATATTAACGCATCCGTCACCGCTGTAAAGGACCAAATGCATGAACGCCCAAGTCGAAAATTCCCGCGTCACCTTCGAAAACCCGATGGGCATCGATGGTTTCGAGTTCGTTGAATTCGCCGCCCCGGCCGGTCAGGCCCAGCAGCTGCACGACTATTTCCGCATGCTCGGCTTCGTGCCGGTGGCCCGTCACAAGACCCGCGCCATCACCACCTACCGGCAGGGCGACTGCACCTTCCTGATCAATGAAGATCCGGATTCGTTCGCCGCCGATTTCGCTGCCGAACACGGCCCCAGCGCCTGCGGCTTCGCCATCCGGGTCAACAAGCTGGCCGAGTGGGCGCGCGTGCAGGCCCTGAAGAACGGCGCCACCCCGATTACGCACAAGGAACTGAGCAAGGCCGTGGCTGCGCCGGTCATCGAGGGCATCGGCGGCTGCATGCTGTACATCGTCGACCGCTACGACGAGAAAGGCACCATCCACGATCCGGATTACGAATGGATTCCGGGTGCGGAAATGATGCCGAAAGGCTTCGGGCTGACCTTCATCGACCACCTGACCCACAACCTGTTCGTCGGCAACATGGCCAAGTGGTCGGAATACTACGAGAAGCTGTTCAACTTCCGTGAAATCCGCTATTTCGACATCAAGGGCGCCAAGACTGGGCTGCTGTCCAAGGCGATGACCGCACCGGACGGCCTGGTGCGCATTCCGCTTAATGAATCTTCGGATCCGAAATCGCAGATCAACGAGTATCTGGAAGCCTACAACGGCGAGGGCATCCAGCATATTGCCTGCTTCACCGACGACATCTACACCACGGTCGAGAAGATGATCGCCACCGGCGTGAAATTCCTCGATACGCCCGACACCTATTTCGATGCGGTCGATGTGCGCATTCCGAACCACGGCGAAGATCTGGAACGCCTGCGCCGCAACAAGATCCTGATCGATGCTGATCCGGAAACCAAACAGCGCAAGCTGCTGCAGATCTTCACCCAGAACGCGGTCGGTCCGATTTTCTTCGAGATCATCCAGCGCAAGGGCAACGAGGGCTTCGGCGAAGGCAACTTCCAGGCTCTGTTCGAGTCCATCGAGCGCGACCAGATGCGCCGTGGCGTGCTGTAAGGAGTCGCCATGACGCTCGCCTACCAATCCGGTTTCGGCAATGAATTCGCCACCGAGGCGCTGGCTGGCACGCTGCCGCAGGGCCGCAATTCGCCGCAACGCGTGGCGCACGGCTTGTATGCCGAACAACTGAGCGGCACCGCATTCACCGCGCCACGGCACAGCAACCGCCGCACCTGGTTCTACCGCATCCGTCCGGCCGCGCTGCACGGTGCGTTTGAACTGCTGCCGGAAACCGCCTTCCACAACCGCTTCGCGGAACTGCCGGCCGATCCGAACCAGCTGCGCTGGTCGCCACTGCCGGCCGCCACGCCGGGCACCGATTTCATCGACGGTCTGTTCGCCATGTGCGGCAATGCCGGCGTGGGCGTGCACCGCTATGCCGCCAATGCCGACATGCATGGCCGTTTCTTCAGCAACACCGATGCCGAAATGCTGATTGTGCCGCAGGCCGGACGTCTGCGTCTGCGCACCGAAATGGGCGTGCTCGAAATTGAACCGCAGGAGATCGCGGTGATTCCGCGCGGCGTCCGCTTCGCGGTCGATCTGCCGGATGGCAATGCCGCCGGTTATGTCGCTGAAAACTACGGCGCACTGCTGCGTCTGCCGGATCTGGGTCCGATCGGTTCCAACGGTCTGGCCAATCCGCGTGACTTCCTGTATCCCGTTGCCGCCTACGAAGACCGCGAGGGTGATTTCGAACTGCTCAATAAATTCCAGGGCCGGCTCTGGCGTGCCCCGATCGGGCATTCGCCGCTGGATGTGGTCGGCTGGCACGGCAACTATGCGCCCTACAAATACGATCTGCGCCGCTTCAACACCATCGGCTCGATCAGCTATGACCATCCGGATCCGAGCATTTTCCTGGTGCTGTATTCGCCGAGCGACACCGCCGGCACCAGCAATCTCGATTTTGTCATCTTCCCACCGCGCTGGCTGGTGGCACAGGACACCTTCCGTCCGCCGTGGTTCCACCGCAACATCGCCAGCGAATTCATGGGTCTGATCCACGGTGTGTACGACGCCAAAGCCGACGGCTTCGTGCCGGGCGGCGCATCGCTGCACAACGCGATGAGCGCGCACGGCCCCGATGCCGCCACCTTCGACAAGGCCTCGAGCGCCGATCTGAGCAAACCCGACGTGATTGCCGAAACCATGGCCTTCATGTTCGAAACCCGCCATATGTTCGCACCCACGCAGCAGGCGCTACAATGTGCCAGCCGCCAGCGTGACTACCAATCCTGCTGGCAAGGCCTGCGTAAAAACTTTACTCCGGATAACGCATGAAACTCGCTTCCCTGAAACAAGGCGGCCGCGACGGCACGCTGGTGGTGGTCTCGAAAGACCTGCAACGTGCGGTGCCGGTGCCAAGCATCGCGCCGACCCTGCAACGCGCGTTGGAAGACTGGCAGAATGCCGCGCCGCGCCTGAACCGCGTGTATGAAGCGCTGAACCACGGCAATGTGCAGACGATTGACGCCGAAGACGTGATTACGCTCGACATGACCGCCTTGGCCGCACCCCTGCCGCGCGCCTATGAGTTCGTTGACGGCAGTGCCTATCTGCCGCACGTGGCACGGGTGCGCAAAGCCCGCGGCGCGGAAGTGCCGGAAAGTTTCTACACCGATCCGCTGATGTACCAGGCGGTGTCGGCCGGTTTTTACGGCCCGCGCGATCCGGTGCTGGTGCCGAGCGAAGCCTTCGGCATCGATCTGGAAGCGGAAGTGGTGGTGGTCACCGACGACGTGCCGATGGCGGTCAGCCCGGAACAGGCCGCCGGCCACATCCAGCTGATCGGTCTGGTCAACGACGTATCGCTGCGCAACCTGATTCCCGACGAGCTGGCCAAGGGTTTCGGCTTTCTGCAATCGAAACCGCGTTCGGCGCTCAGCCCGGTGTTCGTCACCCCCGACGAACTGGCAGACGCCTGGCAGGACAGCAAGGTGCATCTGGCCCTGCTCACCCACATCAACGGTGAGTGGTTTGGCGCGCCGGAAGCGGGCGTCGACATGCAGTTCAATTTCGCCCAGCTGATTGCGCATGCCGCCAAGACCCGACCGCTGTCGGCCGGTACCATCGTCGGTTCCGGTACCGTCGCCAACGAAGACACCACGCTCGGTGCCTCCTGTTTCGCCGAACGCCGCACGGTGGAAACCCTGCGCGATGGCAAACCGAGCACGCCGTTCATGAAATTCGGCGATGTCGTGCGCATCGAGATGAATGACCGCAACGGCGCCAGCGTGTTCGGTGCCATCGAACAGAAAATCACCGCCGCCGGAGCCTGAGCCATGGCAGAACCCGATCTGGTGCTTTACCACTACTGGCGCTCCAGCGCCAGTTACCGTGCCCGCATCGCGCTCAATCTGAAAGGCCTGGATTACCGCATTGTGCCGGTGCATCTGCTGGAAGATGGCGGGCAGCAGCATCACGAGGCCTACCGGGCACTCAACCCGCAGCAATTGGTGCCGACCCTGGTGCACGGCAGCCAGGCCATCGGCCAGTCACTGGCGATCATTGAATACCTCGACGAGGTGTTTCCCGGCCCACGCCTGCTGCCGGCCGAGCCGCTGGCACGCGCCTTCGTGCGCGGACTGGCGCTGTATATTGCCTCGGAAGGCCAGCCGATGATGAATCTGCGTGTGTTGCAGCATCTGCAGCACACACATGGCCTGGACGAAGACGCGCGCAATGCCTGGGTCCGGCATTGGCTGGCAGTGAATTTCGGCAACATCGAAGCACAACTGGCGAAGAATCCCCATGGCGGCAGCTTCATCGCCGGCGACACGCCGGGTCTGGCCGAATGCTGCTTGGTGCCGCACGTGTTCGCGGCCGCGCGCTTCAACCTCGACATGACGCCGTATCCGAACGTGATGCGCATCGTCGGCCAGTGTCAGCCCTTGCCGGCCTTCGCGCGTGCGCATCCCGGGCGGCAACCGGATACACCTGCGGAATTCCGCGTCAATTGATGGCAGAAAAAAGCCCGCTTGCGCGGGCTTTGTTGTTATTGGTTGTTGTACAGATCGCCGTAGGGGTCGTGTTCGGCGCTGCCGCCCTCTGACAAACGGACCTTGAGCGCCAGACCATCGCGCGAGTCGGCTTTGAGCAGGGCTTCGTCGAGGGTGATCTTGCCGTCCTTGTACATGCGGAACAGGGACTGGTCGAAGGTATGGATGTCTTCTTCCAGACTGGTGTCCATCGCTTCCTTTACTTCGTGGATCTGTCCGCGCCGGATCAGGTCGCGGATCATCGGGGTGTTGATCAGCACTTCGGTGGCCGGCATGCGGCGGCCATCGACACCGACCACCAGACGCAGGGAAATCACCGCGCGCAGGTTCAGCGCCAGATTCATCAAAATGTTCTTGTGTGCGGCTTCCGGGAAGAAGTTCAGGATGCGCTCGAGGGTCTGGTCGGCGTTGTTGGAGTGCAGGGTAGCCAGGCACAGGTGGCCGGTTTCGGCGAAGGTGATGGCTGCTTCCATGGTGGTGGCGTCCAGGATCTCGCCGATCAGAATCACGTCCGGCGCCTCGCGCATGGCATTCTTCAGCGCGTTGTGGAAGCCGTGGGTATCGAAGCCGACTTCGCGCTGGTTGACCAGCGATTTCTTGTGCCGGTGCAGGAATTCGATCGGGTCTTCGATGGTCAGGATGTGACCGGTCTGGGTTTCGTTGCGGTGGTCGATCATTGCCGCCAGCGCCGTGGACTTGCCCGAACCGGTGGAACCGACCACCAGCACCAGTCCGCGCGGCTCGTTGATGATGCGTTTGAGCGTCTGCGGCAGTTTCAGTTCTTCGATGGTGGGGATTTCGCTCTTGATGGCGCGGATGACCATTGCGATCTCGCCGCGCTGCTTGAAGCAGTTGACCCGAAAACGGCCGGCCTCGCGGATGGAGATGGCCATGTTGTATTCCAGCTCGTGTTCGAACACCTTGATCTGGTCTTCGTCCATCAGCGAGTAGGCGATCTTCTTGACCATGCCGGTCGGCAGACCGTTGTTGCCGAGTGCGTACAGTTTGCCCTCGACTTTGATGTAGACGGGCGCCCCGGTGCTCAGGAAAAGATCGGATGCGTTTTTCTCGCGCATCAGTTTCAGGAAATAGCCGATATCCATTAAGTTCCCTTGTCCGGTTTTTGCCGGAACCGTTATTGTGTACACTGGAATGCGGTTCCAGATACCCTCTTTCAATGGATTATAGAGTGTCCAAGCGGTTTGTGTACTTGTCGGCCATCGCTTTTTTTCTGGCGATCACGTCCGTCCTTGCCCAGACGCCGGCATCCGCGCCGGCGTTTGCCGCAGCCGAGCGCGCCTTGCTCGAGGCCGAGCGCGAACAGGCCGCACAGTGGGCATCGGAGCCTTACCAAGCCGCACGCGATGCCTATGCCCAGGCACAGGCCCTGCAGCTCAAACGCAAGAAGAGCGATGCCGACCGCGCCGCACAGACCGCGGAAGCGCAGGCGGTCCTGGCCACCACGCAGGCCCGGCAGCGCAAGCTGGCCGAGCAGATCGAACGCAAGATTTCCGAGAACAACGCCCTGCGACGGGATTTGTTGCTGGGCAAAGGCGGCGACCGGCCATGAGCCCTTACCTGCCGTTACTTTTGCTCCTGCTGGCCTGCGCGCCCGCGCAGGCACAGACACCGTCTGCAGATCCGCAGCAGCAGTGGCCGCTTCTGCAGGAACGTATGGCCGCGGTGGATGCCGCCGCCGGCGAGGGTGATGCCGCGGCGCTGGAGCGTCTGCAGGCCCGCCAGGCATTGCAGGCCTTACCGGAGGTTCGCTCACGGGACCGGGCTTTCGCCACTGGCATCGCCGCGCTTCGGGTCAGTACCGCCGAAACTGCGGTCAAGGTGGCGCAGCTGCGTCAGCAGTCGCTTGAACTCGACCGAGAACGCGACGCCATCCTGCTGGAAGCCAGCCGGCGCGATGCCGAGTTGGCGCGCAAGGAAGCCGAACGCCTGCGCCTGCAGACGCTGGCACGCGAAGAGGAGGAGGCCCTGCTGGATGCCGATGCCGCCGCCGTTGCGGAACAAACGGCCAGCGCCGGCGCGGCCTTGACCGCTAAAGACGGTGAGCTGGCGCGCCTGGAAGAAGAGCTGGCGGCCTCGGCCAACGCCCGTGGCGACGATCTGCTCAGTCTGGGCGGGTCGGGCAAGGGCCGTTACCGTGTCGCGGGTACCGCCTTCCAGGCCGGCAAGGCGAGCCTTCAGCCCGACGCCCGGCAAAGCCTCAGCCAGCTGGGCAAACGCCTGAAATCCTCCGGCAAGGCTTGGTCGGTGGAGGGCTTCAGTGACAACCTGGGCAGCGAAGAGTCCAATCTGGCCCTGTCACGCCAGCGTGCCGAGGCCGTGATGGCGGTTCTCCGGGCCGCCGGCGTACCTGCCGCCAAACTTAGCGCCAAAGGCTGGGGTTCGGCCAAGCCGGTGGCCTCAAACGCCGGAAAATCAGGGCGTGCGCAGAATCGCCGTGTCGAGATCATCCAGAAATAAGCGGTAAATCAGCGGCTTGTAATTTCCAGGCGTGCGCTGTGCATCCGTAAGTTCATGAAAAATAATCAAAAGATCCAGTTTTTGCTGTTGCTGCCTGAGACCGTTTGGAAAATTCCGCGAAATCAAGGGGATAAAAAAGCGCTTGCGGCCTGAAAAAGACCGGCGTAGGTTTTATATCCCATGCAGGCTATTTTCCGTTGCATGGCGAAAGCGAGCCACGATCATGCACGACGCCACATCACCTCGTCCCGATGCAGCACAGGAATTCCGGCCGGAAGCGGGCCGCGGATCCGACGTCATGAACGCGCGCACAACCCATGAAACCCCGGCCTTGCCGGGGTTTTATTTTTGCCAAGGGGGTTCCCGTGTTTGAAGGTCAATCGCAACAAACGGTCGATTCACGCATGCAGGAAGACAGCGATTTCCGCCGACTGTATTTCCACCATAAGAAGCTCGACAAGAAAGTCACCGATGCCGAACTCGGCGTATTGCCGATCGACGACCGGACGCTGACCCGCATGAAGCGGGAAAAGCTGATGGCCAAGGACCGTTTGACCCGGATGCTCGGCGACGGCGGTCACTGAGCCGGAACGGAAACAGGCCAGGGTGGCGATTTGGTCCTCCTCGTCGGACCGCCGTCACCCGGCCTTGGCAGGGGGTGAAACTGGTAGAATGTGCCGACGCCATTTTCTGCCAATCCCATGACCATCCATCACAGTGTTCTGGAACTGATCGGGCAGACGCCCATGGTCAAGGCCCAGCATCTCGACACCGGCCTTTGCGAGCTCTACCTCAAACTCGAATGCATGAATCCGGGCGGCTCGATCAAGGACCGCATCGGTGTGTCGATGATCGAAGCGGCCGAGCGTGCCGGAAAAATCCGGCCGGGCGACACTCTGGTCGAGGGTACTGCCGGCAATACCGGCATCGGTCTGGCTTTGGTCGCCCAGCAGAAAGGCTACAAGCTGCTGCTGGTGGTGCCCGACAAAATGAGCCGCGAAAAGATCTTCAACCTGCGTGCCATGGGCGCGGAAGTGGTGCTGACCCGCTCCGATGTCGCCAAAGGACACCCCGAGTACTACCAGGACATGGCCGAGCGCATCGCGCGTGAAACGCCCGGCGCGTATTTCATCAATCAGTTCGGCAATCCCGATAACCCGCTGGCGCATGAAACCGGCACCGGCCCGGAAATCTGGGAACAGATGGGCCAAGATATGGATGCCATCGTGTTCGGCTGCGGCAGTTCCGGCACCATGACCGGGCTTTCCCGTTTCTTCGAAACCGCCGCGCCGCATGTCGAGCTGGTACTGGCCGATCCGGTCGGTTCCATTCTGACCCAGTACATCAATGAAGGCGTGCTCAGCACCAAGTCGGGCAGCTGGCTGGTGGAAGGCATCGGCGAGGATTTCCTGCCGAGCATTTCCGATTTCCACCGGGTCAAGAAAGCCTATGCCATTTCCGACAAGGAAAGCTTCATGGCCGGCCGCGAACTGCTGATGAAGGAGGGTGTACTCGGCGGCTCATCTTCCGGCACCTTGCTTGCAGCCGCGCTGAAATACTGCCGCGAACAGACTGTGCCCAAAAAGGTAGTGGTGTTCGTGTGCGATACCGGCAACAAATACCTGTCGAAGATGTACAACGATTACTGGATGCTGGATAACGGCTTTCTTGAACGCGAAGCCAAGGGTGATCTGTCCGATTTGATCCTGCGGCCCTACGCCAAGCGCGATACGGTCGTGGTCGGTCCGAACGACAGCCTGACCGTAGCCTACCAACGCATGAAGATGTATGACGTGTCGCAGTTGCCGGTGATGGACGACGAGAAGATGGTCGGCATCGTCGACGAGTCCGACGTGCTGATGCATGTGCACACCGACCAGGAGCGCTTCAAGGATCTGGTGTCGACCGCGATGGTGCGCGAGCTTGAAGTGCTTGAGGTCGGTGCGCCGATGACGGCGCTGATGCCGGTGTTCGATGCCGGCAAGGTCGCCATCGTGATGGACGGCAGCCGTTTCCTCGGTCTGATTACCCGCATCGATCTGTTGAATTACCTGCGCCGCCGCGTGCAATAAAGGAATCCCATGAGCAGCAAGAAAACCCACGGCATCGGTACCAAAGCCATCCATGCCGGCCAGAGTCCCGATCCGTCCACCGGCGCGGTGATGGTGCCGATTTACGCGACCTCGACCTACGCCCAGGCCAGCCCGGGCGAACATCAGGGTTATGAATACTCGCGCAGCCACAATCCGACCCGCTTCGCCTACGAGCGCTGCGTGGCCGAGCTCGAATCCGGAACGCACGGCTATGCCTTCGCCTCCGGTCTTGCTGCGACCTCGACCGTGCTGGAACTGCTTGATTCGGGCGCGCACGTGATCTGCATGGACGATGTGTATGGCGGCACCTACCGCCTATTCGAACGCGTGCGCCGGCGCAGCGCCGGTCTGGACTTCAGCTTCGTCGATCTGAATGATCTGGACGCGGTGAAAGCCGCGCTGAAACCGAACACCAAAATGATCTGGTGCGAAACCCCGACCAACCCCTTGCTGAAACTGGTCGACATCCGCCGCTTGGCCGAATTCGCCAAAGCCAACGGCCTGCTGCTGGCGGTCGACAACACCTTCAGTTCGCCGGTGCTGCAGCGTCCGCTGGAACTCGGCGCCGACATCGTCATGCATTCGGCCACCAAATACCTCAACGGCCATTCCGACATCGTCGGCGGCATGGTGGTGGTGAAGGATGCCGCACTGGCCGAACAGATGACCTTCCTGCAGAACGCCGTGGGCGGCGTGCAGGGTCCGTTCGACAGCTTCCTGGCGCTGCGCGGTCTGAAAACCCTGCACCTGCGCATGAAGGCCCACTGCGAAAACGCGCAATTCATCGCCGAAAAACTGGAAGCGCATCCGGCGGTGGAAAAAGTCGCCTATCCGGGTCTGGTCTCGCACCCGCAGCACGCCTTGGCCAAAACGCAGATGCACGGCTTCGGCGGCATGGTCAGTGTCTGGCTGAAGGGCGGCTTCCCGGAAGCCAAGCGTTTCATGGAACGGCTGGAACTGTTCACCTGCGCTGAATCGCTCGGCGGCGTGGAAAGCCTGGCCAACCACCCGGCGGTGATGACCCACGCCTCGATTCCGGAAGACCGTCGCAACGCCCTGGGCGTCACCGGCAATCTGGTGCGGCTCAGCGTCGGCGTCGAGGATGCCATCGACCTTTGGTCCGATATCCAACAGGCGCTTTCGGCCTGATACTTGCGCCATAGCGAGGATTTCTTCATGAACAACAAACTTTACGCCAGTGCCGATGACGCTCTGCGCGGTATCGTGCAGGACGGGCAGACCATCGCGGTCGGCGGCTTCGGCCTGTGCGGCATTCCCGAAGCCCTGATTGCCGCCTTGCGCGATTCTGGCACAAGCGGGCTGACTGCCATTTCCAACAATGCCGGCGTCGACGGCTTCGGTCTTGGCATGCTGCTGAATACCCGGCAGATCCGCAAGATGATTTCGTCCTACGTTGGCGAAAACAAGGAGTTCGAACGCCAGTATCTGGCCGGCGAACTGGAGCTCGAGTTCAATCCGCAGGGCACGCTGGCCGAGCGCCTGCGCGCCGGCGGTGCCGGCATTCCGGCCTTCTTCACCCGCACCGGCTATGGCACCATCGTGGCCGAGGGCAAGGAAACCCGTGAGTTCGACGGCAATCATTACGTACTGGAAACCGCGCTGCACGCCGATGTGGCGCTGGTGAAGGCCTGGAAGGCCGATGCCTCCGGCAATCTGGTGTACCGCAAGACCGCGCGCAATTTCAATCCGGCAGTGGCCATGGCCGGAAACATCTGCATTGCCGAGGTCGAGGAAATCGTGCCGGTCGGCGCGCTCGATCCGGACACTATCCACACCCCGGGCATTTACGTCGACCGCATCGTGGTCAACGCCGCGCCGGAAAAACGCATCGAACAACGCACCGTGCGCACGGCATAAGGAGAACGACATGGCTTGGACCCGTGATGACATGGCCAAACGCGCCGCCGCCGAACTGAGCGATGGAGCTTATGTGAACCTCGGCATCGGCCTGCCGACGCTGGTGGCGAATCATATTCCTGAAGGCATGGACGTCTGGCTGCAGAGCGAGAACGGTCTGCTCGGCATCGGTCCGTACCCGACCGAAGACGAGGTGGATGCCGATCTGATCAATGCCGGCAAGCAGACGGTGACCGCGCGTGCCGGCGCCAGTTACTTCGGCAGCCACGA
>CAJAPA010000055.1 GCA_903942465.1 uncultured Gammaproteobacteria bacterium | reverse complement strand
TGTATCTTTCCGGCGGAGGCGTTGCCTCCAACTCGCTCGGTATTCCCGACCTGGGCATCAGCACCATGGAAGACGTGCTCACCGATGCCCGTCGCATTGTCGACGCTACCGGCATGCCGTTGCTGGTCGATATCGACACCGGCTGGGGCGGGGCATTCAATATCGCCCGCACCATCCGCAGTTTCGAGCGCATCGGCGTGGCTGCCGTGCATATGGAAGATCAGGTCGGCCAGAAGCGCTGCGGCCATCGGCCGGGTAAGGAAGTGGTCAGCCTGCAGGAAATGACCGACCGCGTCAAAGCCGCCGTCGACGCTCGTACCGATTCGGGCTTCGTATTGATGGCGCGCACCGACGCCGCAGCCGTTGAAGGTCTGGATGCCGCCATAGAACGTGCTGTGGCTTATGTCGAGGCCGGGGCCGATATGATTTTCCCGGAAGCGATGAGCTCGCTTGAGGATTACCGCAAATTCAAGGCGGCGGTGAAGGTACCGATTCTGGCCAATCTGACCGAATTCGGCGCGACGCCGTTCTACACCACCGATGAACTGCGCGAAGCCGGCGTGGATATCGCGCTTTACTGCTGCGGCGCTTACCGCGCCATGAACAAGGCCGCGCTGAATTTCTACGAAACCGTCCGCCGTGACGGCACCCAGAAAAACATCATCGATACGCTGCAGACCCGCGCCGAGCTGTATGATTTCCTGAATTACCACAGCTACGAAGACAAGCTGGACACGTTATTCGCCGACAAGAAGTAAGGAATTTCCATGAGTGAACAAGTGCTCCCGAAAGCCAAAAAATCCGTTGCACTCAGTGGCACGGCCGCCGGCAACACCGCTTTATGCACTGTCGGCCGCAGCGGCAATGATTTGCATTACCGCGGTTACGACATCAAGGATCTGGCCGACAACGCCAGCTTCGAGGAAGTGGCGCATCTGCTGGTGCATGGCGAATTGCCGAATGCAGCTCAGTTGGCCGCATATAAAACAAAATTAAAAGACTTGCGCGGTCTGCCGAAGTTGGTGATGGATGCTTTGGAGCTTATTCCGGCCAACTCCCATCCGATGGATGTGATGCGAACCGGTTGTTCCATGCTCGGCAACGTGCTGCCTGAAAGCGACGGCCACCCGGAAGCGGAGGCCAGGGGCATCGCGGATCGTTTGATGGCTTCTTTTGGTTCAATGCTGATCTATTGGTGGCACTTCACCCGCACCGGCCGCAGGATAAATGTTGAAACCGATGATGATTCCATCGCTGCGCACTTCCTGCACCTGCTGCATGACGTGGTGCCCGGTGAATCCCATGCAAGGGCATTGGACCGTTCGTTGATTCTGTATGCTGAACACGAATTCAATGCCTCGACTTTCACCGGCCGCGTCATCGCCGGAACCGGTTCCGACATGTTCAGCTGCATCACCGGCGCCATCGGTGCCTTGCGCGGCCCGAAGCACGGCGGCGCCAACGAAGTGGCGATGGAAATCATCGCGCGCTATGATTCGCCGGATGACGCCGAATCCGATATCCGAGCCCGGGTCCAACGCAAGGAAATCGTCATCGGTTTCGGGCATCCGGTGTACACCATCGGTGATCCGCGCAATCCGATCATCAAGGAAATTTCACGGGCGCTCTGCACCGAGGGCGGAAACCGTAATCTTTTCGATATCTCCGAACGGATCGAGACGCTGATGTGGGGCATGAAAAAGATGTTCCCGAATCTCGACTGGTATTCGGCTTCGGCCTATCACATGATGGGCATTCCGACGGCCATGTTCACGCCATTGTTCGTCATAGCACGCACCTCCGGCTGGTCGGCGCATGTCATCGAGCAGCGCATTGACGGCAAAATCATCCGTCCGAGCGCGAATTATATCGGCGAAGAAGACCGCGTGTATGTTCCAATCGAGAAACGATGAATACCGACTACCGCAAGCGCCTGCCGAATACCACGCTTGATTATTTCGATGTGCAGGCGGCCGTTGAAGCCATGCAGCCAGGAGCATATGCGCGCATGCCTTACACCGCGCGTGTGCATGCGGAAAACATCGTTCGCTGCGCCGAACCGTCGCGCCGGAATGATTTTCTCCGCCAGCTGATCGACAGCCGGCGCGATCTGGACTTCCCCTGGTTCCCCGCGCGCGTGGTCTGCCACGACATTCTCGGCCAGACCGCCCTGGTCGATCTGGCCGGTCTGCGCGATGCCATCGCCGACATGGGCGGCGATCCGGCGCAGGTCAATCCGGTGGTGCCGGTCCAGCTGATCGTCGACCATTCGCTGGCGGTGGAGTGCGGTGGCTTCGACCCGGATGCCTTCGCGAAGAACCGCGCCATCGAAGACCGTCGCAACGAAGACCGCTTCCACTTCATTGACTGGACCAAACTGGCCTTCCGCAACGTCGAAGTCATTCCGCCGGGCAACGGCATCATGCACCAGATCAATCTGGAGAAGATGTCGCCGGTGGTCCAGGTGCAGGACGGCGTCGCGTTTCCGGACACCTGCGTGGGCACCGACAGCCACACGCCGCACGTGGACGCCTTGGGCGTCATCGCCGTCGGCGTCGGCGGCCTCGAGGCCGAGAGCGTGATGCTCGGCCGCGCCTCCTGGATGCGCACGCCGGAAATCATCGGCGTGGAGCTGGCCGGAAAGCCGCAACCCGGGATTACTGCCACCGACATCGTGCTGGCGCTGACCGAGTTTCTCCGGCAATCCAAGGTCGTCGGCGCCTATCTCGAATTCCGCGGTCAAGGCGCATCGGCGCTGACTATCGGCGACCGCGCCACGATTTCCAACATGGCTCCGGAATACGGTGCCACCGCCGCGATGTTCTTCATCGACGGCAATACCCTGGAGTACCTGCGGCTCACCGGCCGCAGCAATGCTCAGGTAGCCTTGGTCGAGACCTATGCGAAAGCGGCCGGCCTGTGGGCCGACATGCTGGCGGATGCGCGCTACGAGCGCACACTGCACTTCGATCTGTCCACGGTCGTGCGCAATATGGCCGGCCCTTCCAATCCGCACAAACGTTTGCCGACCAGTGCCTTGGCCGAGCGCGGTATCGCCGATAACGTCAAGCTGGAAGCCGGAAGAAACGATGAGGCAAACGGCCTGATGCCGGACGGCGCGGTCATCATCGCCGCCATCACCTCCTGCACCAACACCTCGAATCCGCGCAACGTCATCGCTGCCGCTCTGCTGGCGCGCAATGCCAATGCCAAGGGTCTGTTGCGGAAACCCTGGGTGAAATCGTCATTGGCTCCCGGTTCCAAAGTCGTCGAACTGTATCTCAAGGAAGCCGGCCTGCTCGATGATCTCGAGCAACTCGGATTCGGCATCGTTGCGTTTGCCTGTACCACCTGCAACGGCATGAGCGGTGCTCTGGACCCCGTAATCCAGCAGGAAATCATCGACCGGGATCTGTATGCGACCGCCGTGCTGTCGGGCAACCGCAATTTCGACGGGCGTATCCACCCTTACGCCAAGCAGGCCTTCCTGGCCTCGCCGCCGCTGGTCATCGCCTATGCGATTGCCGGTACGGTGCGTTTTGATATCGAAAAGGATCCGCTGGGTATCGATGCACAGGGCAGGCCGGTATTGCTCCGCGATATCTGGCCGAGCGATGAGGAAATCGATGCGGTGGTCAAAGCCAGCGTCAAGCCGGAGCAGTTCCGGCGGGTATACGAGCCGATGTTCACGGCGCGTATTGAAAACGGCAATGCGGTTGAGCCGCTGTATGATTGGCGCCCGACGAGCACCTATATCCGGCGTCCGCCCTATTGGGAAGGGGCGTTGGCCGGTGAACGCACGCTGCGGGGCATGCGGCCCTTGGCGGTGCTCGGCGACAACATCACCACCGACCATCTGTCGCCCTCCAACGCCATCATGCTGGACAGTGCCGCCGGCGAATATCTGGCGCACATGGGCGTGCCGGAGGAGGACTTCAATTCCTACGCCACCCACCGTGGCGATCACCTGACCGCGCAACGCGCGACTTTCGCCAATCCGAAACTGCTCAACGAGATGGTGCGTGATGCGCTGGGCATCATCATCCAAGGTTCTCTGGCCCGTATCGAGCCGGAGGGACGGGTGAGCCGCATGTGGGAAGCCATCGAAACCTACATGACGCGCAAGCAGCCGCTGATTATCATCGCCGGCGCCGATTACGGGCAGGGCAGTTCGCGCGATTGGGCAGCGAAAGGCGTCCGGCTGGCCGGCGTGGAAGCCATCGTGGCCGAAGGCTTCGAACGCATCCACCGGACCAATCTGATCGGCATGGGTGTGCTGCCGCTGGAGTTCCTCCCGGGCGAGTCCAGAGTCACCCATGGCATTGACGGCAGCGAGACCTATGATGTCACGGGCGAACGCCAGCCGGGCGCGCGTCTCAAACTGACCATACGTCGAAACAGCGGTGAAGCCAGCGAGGTTTCCGTGATCTGCCGCCTGGATTCTGATGAAGAGGTGTCCATCTACGAAGCCGGTGGCGTGCTACAGCGATTCGCGCAGGACTTCCTCGATGCGACAAAGGAAAACTGACATGAACGCTTCGCCTCAGCTCCGTATTCCGGCCACCTACATGCGTGGCGGAACCTCCAAAGGGGTGTTCTTCCGCCTTCAGGATCTGCCCAAGGCCGCGCAGCAACCCGGCCCGGCCCGCGATGCCTTGCTGATGCGGATCATCGGCTCGCCCGATCCTTATGGTAAGCATACCGATGGCATGGGCGGGGCGACGTCCAGCACCAGCAAGTGCGTGATCATTTCCGAAGCCAGCGTGCCCGATCATGATGTCGATTATCTGTACGGCCAGGTGGCCATCGACACCGCTTTCGTCGACTGGAGCGGCAATTGCGGCAACCTTTCCGCGGCAGTCGGGCCTTTCGCCATCGCCCATGGCATGGTCGATTCGGCGCGTGTGCCGCGCGATGGCCTCTGTACCGTGCGCATCTGGCAAGCCAATATCGGCAAAACCATTCTTGCGCATGTTCCGGTGCGCGGCGGTGAAGTGCAGGAGACCGGTGATTTTGAACTCGACGGCGTCACCTTCCCGGCTGCGGAAATCGTGCTCGAGTTCATCGACCCGGCCGAAGAGGGTGAAGACGAGGGCGGTGCATCCATGTTTCCGACCGGAAATTTGACCGATCCGCTGGAAGTCCCCGGCATCGGCGTTCTTGAAGCGACCCTGATCAATGCCGGTATCCCGACCGTGTTCATCAATGCCGCTGACATCGGCTACACCGGTACCGAGCTGCAGAACGCCATCAACAGTGATGCCAAAGCGCTGGCCATGTTCGAAAGCATCCGCGCCACTGGTGCTGTGCGTATGGGTTTGATTCAAAACATGGCGGATGCGGTTTCGCGTCAGCACACGCCAAAGGTGGCTTTCGTCGCCCCGTCGGCGGACTACACCAGCAGTAGCGGCAAGCACATCGCTGCCGCCGACATCGATCTGCAGGTCCGCGCGCTCTCGATGGGGAAACTGCATCATGCGATGATGGGCACCTGTGCCGTGGCCATAGCCACGGCGGCGGCCATTCCCGGTACAGTGGTGAACCGGGCGGCCGGCGGCGACGTGCATCCGTCTGTTCGCTTTGGACACCCCAGCGGCACCTTGCGCGTGGGTGCTGAGGTCGTTCAGGACAATGGCCGATGGACGGTGCGCAGGGCCATCATGAGCCGTAGCGCGCGTGTGCTTATTGAAGGTATGCTGAGGGTGCCTCAAGACCCTGCCTACAGCGCTCCGGACGAAACCCCATGATTACGCTTTACGAGGACTGGCAAGCCAATACCGTGGTGGTCTGCGCGACCACTCTGGCGGTCAGTCTTTCCGTCCTTGTGCACTATGAGGGGCTGGCGCTGATTTCGAACTGGCTGGCCAAGCGCCGTGAACTGCATTCGCGGC
>CAJAPA010000054.1 GCA_903942465.1 uncultured Gammaproteobacteria bacterium | reverse complement strand
GAACGCTCGGCCATCCGCGAATTCGTCATCGGCCAGAAAACCGAAGAGATCGCCGAAGCGCTGTTGGCCGAAAAACCGACGATTCTGGGCCTGGGCGTCTATATCTGGAACTGCGAAGAAAGCCTCAAACTGGTGCTGATGCTGAAAGCCGTGCGCCCGGACCTGATCATCGTGCTCGGCGGCCCGGAAGTCAGCTACGAATGCGGCGAACAGGCGATCTGCGCCGCCGCCGATTACACCATCACCGGCTGGGGCGACATCAGCTTCGCCCAGTTGTGTGCTCAGATTCTGGCCGGTCAGGCGCCGGAAGCCAAAATCATTCCCGGCATCCAGGCCAAACTCGATGACATCGCATCGCCCTACGCCGAATACACCGAGGAAGACATCCGCCAGCGCCACCTGTATGTCGAAGCCTCGCGCGGCTGCCCGTTCAAATGCGAATTCTGCCTGTCGGCACTCGATAAAACCGCCTGGCCATTCGCTCTCGATGGCTTTCTGGCAGATCTGGAAATGCTCTGGCAGAAAGGCGCGCGCCAATTCAAATTCGTCGACCGTACCTTCAACCTCAAGATCGACACGTCGCTGCGGATCATGGATTTCTTCCTCGGAAAAATCGCCGAGAATCCGGCCGACCCCCCCTTCGCCCACTTCGAACTGATTCCCGACCACCTGCCCGAGAAACTGAAGGAAGCCATCCGGAAATTTCCGGCCGGCACCCTGCAGTTCGAAATCGGCATCCAGACCTTCAATGTCGAGGTCCAGACGCGCATTTCACGTAAACAGAAGAACGAACTGGCGCGCGATAATATTTTATGGCTGGCCGAGCACAGCGGCGCCCATCTGCACGTCGACCTGATCGCCGGCCTGCCCGGGGAAACCGTGCAGAGCTTCGGCGAGGGCTTCAACAAACTGGTGGCGCTCAAACCCCATGAAATCCAGTTCGGCATCCTCAAACGCCTGCGCGGCGCGCCGATTGCCCGCCATACCGCGGATTTCGCCCTGCGTTTCAATCCCGCGCCGCCCTACAACATCCTGTCCACCGATTGCATCGATTTCGGCGAGATGCAGAAGCTCTCGCGGTTTTCGCGTTACTGGGACATTCTGGCCAATTCCGGCCGATACTCCCGGACCCTGCCGGTGATTCTCGGCGACTCCGCTTTCGACGGCTTTTTCCGGTTGAGCGAATGGCTGTATGCGAAAACCCGTCAGACCCACGCCATCGCCCACGAGCGCATGGTGCACCTGCTGTACGACTACCTGCTGGAATGCGGCCATACAGAAGACGATGCGGCGGCCGTTTTGATCGCCGATTACCGCGGTACCGGCGGCCGCAGCCGCCTGCGTTTCGAGTCGGCCGATTCCGAGTTGCCCTTGCCGAAACCGGCGAAAGCGAAAAAGCATACCCCCGACCGTCAAGCCCGGCACCTGCAGGCATGAAAAAAGCCGGGCAAGCCCGGCTTTTTTCTTCACAACGCGCTTGATCAGAAGCGCTTGCCGACCATGATCGAATAGACCATCGGGTCAACGCTGGCTTCACCGACATTGGTGCCATTCACCGAAACATCGGCGCTGATGTCGATGTAGCGGGCATCAACCACCACGTCCCAATCTTTCGAAGCCGCGAAGCGCAGGCCAAGCTGACCGGCAAAACCGAAGCTGTTGCCGATGGAGAGGTCGGTGCCGGAGATCGGACCACCGGTCTTGGAATCTTCACTGAAGGTCCAGGTGTAGTTCAGGCCGGCACCAATGAACGGGGAAACCGTGCCGTCGGCGTTGAAGTAGTACTGCAGGCTGACGGTCGGCGGCAGGTGCTTGAACGAGCCGGCTTCGGCGCCATTCAGGGACACATCATGGCTGAACGGGGTGGCAGCCAGCACTTCGATGGCGACGTTCGGGTTGATGTGATAGCCGAAGGTCAGACCGAGCTGGGTGTTGCTGCCGATGCTGGTATCCAGAGTGCCACCGGCCAGCGAACCGTTGTCGGAGTCCGGATTGACATTGGTCAAACCGCCACGCACGAACCAGTCAGCGGCGGAGGCGGATTGGGCGGCAAGACCGGCCAACAACAGAACAGCAAGTGTGGATTTTTTCATGACAAACTCCTTGGGTGGATTGGATGGATTCATTATCACGTGTTAAAAAATCGTGATATTGACTCAAATCAAATCACAGCCATCCAAAGGCCGAAAAATCCGAATAAACGATTATTTTCAGTTATTTACTGCATTGTTAATGACTGCCAGGCGACGTGCGGCGGGGACGTACTTGGGGACCGGCCGCTGCAAGACCTTGCCGGAAGGCCCTGGGCTTTACTCGCGGCTTAACCAGGCCATCAAGCGCCGTGTCATCCAGGCCGGCGTCAGTTGCCCGGACCAATACAGCAACTTGAATTGCAGGCTGATTGGCCGGTGAACCGCTCGGCTTTGGGTCTGTGCCCAAGCCACCTGCGCCACGGTCTCGGCCCCCAGATTGACACCCATACGGCGCATGACCGGCGCTTGAAAACGCTGATTGCTGAGCATGGGCGTGCTGACAAACGGCGGCATGAGGTCGGCCACACGAATGCCGTGTTTGGCCCACTCCAGATCCAGCGCCTCGGTCAGGCCACGCACGGCGAACTTCGAGGCCGAATAACTGGCCAGATGCGGGACGCCATACATCCCTGAGGCAGACCCCATATTGATGACCTGGGCATTGGCCGTGGCACGTAGAAAAGGAAAAGCCACATGCGTCATATTGAGCAGACCCTGCACATTGATCTGCAGGATGCGCGCATGCTCGGCCAGATCAATGTCCTCAAAATGGCCGCAGTGCAGAATACCGGCGCCGTTGAACAACAAGCGCAATTGCCCGTTGTGCAGGCTGCAGAACGCCTGCACTGCCCGCTCGGCGGCCTGCGCGTCAGTCACATCCAGCGTGGCATGCCAGGCGTTGTCCAACTCGGTGGAAAGTTCGGCCAGAGCCTGCGGATTGATGTCCAGCAGCCCCACCTGCCATCCCTTGCCGTGAAACAGACGTGCCGTGGCCGCACCGATGCCGGATGCAGCACCCGTGATCAGGATGGTGTTCATGAGGATCTCCGTTGCTGCAGAAAGCTCACCACTTCGTCGATGGCAAAATCCGCCACCTTCAGGGTACCGGCGTGTGCCTGAAACACATGCCACAAGCCCGGATAGCGTTGCAGGCAGACATCCACGCCGGCAGCCCGCGCTTTCTCGGCCAAGCGCAGGCTGTCGTTGCGCAGAATCTCGTCTTCGCCGACCTGCAGCAACAGTGCTGGCAGGCCGTGCAGATCAGCGAACTGTGGCGACAGCCCGGGATCGTCATCGTTCAAACCGCGCGGGGCATACAGCGAACGTGCCTGCTCCAGCCAGGCCCGTTGCAGCAGCGGATCACCGGCGGCCGGCTGGTGCAGATGCGCGCAGCTAAAGTCGGTCAGCGGAGAGAAACACACCAGCGCAGCGGGCTGCGGCCGACCCAGGTCACGCAGGCAAAGACTGGTGATCAGGCACAGGTTGCCACCGGCCGAATCGCCGCCAAAAACAATCTGCCCGGGCGCATAACCCAGTGCGAGCAAAGCCTCAAACGCGGCCACGGCATCGGCCCGCGCTGCCGGGTACGGGTGTTCCGGGGCAAGGCGGTAATCCAGTGCGCACACGTCCATCTGCCCACGCTTGGCCAGATGTGCACACAGTGTCCGGTGGGTATTCGCCCCGCCGATGATGTATGCGCCGCCATGCAGATAGAGCATGACCATGCCGCGACGATTTGACGGTTTATGCCATTCGCAAGGCCGACCGCCCAGAGTGCCGGCACTGCGGGTAATCCCCTGCGGTGACTTGCCAATGGTGGTCAGTACACGCAGTACCGCACGCTGTCCGGCAATGGGCATGGGCGGCCGCACCAGACCACGGAAAAACACCCGCAGCAAGGCGCGCAGCACCCGGCGCAGCAGTGCCTGCTCGAGGGGTGGTGCCGTGAATTCAGCGGATGCAGTCATAGTCGGCGAGCGCCGGTGCCTGGGTCTGCAAGCGGTAGGTAATCGTGTAACCGGGCCAGTTGTTGGTACTTTTTCCAGAGGCCGTCTTGTACCAGCTGGTACAGCCCTGTTCCCAGATGGTGCGGTGTGAACGCACCTGAATGCGTTGATTGAAGCGCTGTTGCACCGGTGCTTTCACATCCATGTAGCGTGCGTTTTGCGCGCGTAGCAGGCTCAGGCAGCCGAGCACATAGCGAAACTGGCTTTCCAGCATGTAAATGATCGAGTTGTGCCCCAGATTGGTATTGGGGCCATACAGAATGAATAGATTCGGGAAACCGTTGACGCTGATGCCCTTGTACGCCTCTGCGCCATCCTGCCAGGCCTGGTTCAGCTCCAGTCCGCCGAGCCCGCGAATCCGCATCGGGGCGAGAAAATCCGTAGCGGCAAAGCCGGTCCCGTAAATCAGGACATCACAGGGATGCTCACGACCATCGGCTGTGATGATGGCATCGGCACTGACGCGGCTGATGGCGCTGCTGATCACGCTCACATTGGGCTGGGCCAGAGCCGGGTAAAAATCGTTGCTGATCAGAATGCGCTTGCAGCCCATCGGGTAATCGGGCTGCAGCTGCGCACGCAGGTGCGGATCCCGTATGTGCTGATTCAGGTGCCTTTCAAAGCTGAAGCGATACACCTTCATCAGCCATGGCATGCTGATGAATGCCAAGCCGCGCACTTCGTGATACAGGTATTCGAAGCCGCGGTCGATGAGCTGCAGCCAGGGCATGCGGCGCATCAGCGCCAACTCCCACGCCCGGTAGTGACGGTCCGGTTTGGCCAGCACATAGGCCGGCGAGCGTTGAAAGAGTTGCAACTGCACGACCTTGGGCTGGATCAGCGGTACAAACTGGATGGCTGAAGCACCCGTGCCGATTACCGCCACCCGCTTTCCGGAAAGATCGATGTCCTGACGCCAGCGCGCCGAGTGGAAAGCCTGCCCCTGAAACTGGTCAATACCAGGCAACGCGGGATAAGCCGGCTGATTGAGTTGGCCGCAGGCACTGATCAACACCGGCGCAGCCAACTCCTCGCCGTTGCCGAGGGTCACCCGCCAAAGGCCGGCAGCTTCGTCAAAGGCCGCGCTGATGACCTCGCTGCGCAAACGAACATGCTTGGCCAAACCGTACTTGTCCACGCAGTGCTGCATGTATGCGTGGATCTCGGCTTGCGGGGCGAATTTACGGCTCCAGTCGGTTTTCGGCTCGAAGGAATAGGAATACAGGTGCGAGGGCACGTCACAGGCCGCCCCCGGATAACTGTTGTCACGCCAGGTGCCGCCGATGGCGTCGGCCTTTTCCAGCAGTATAAAATCGCTGATGCCGCTTTTCTGCAGTTGAATGGCCATTCCCAGTCCACCGAAGCCCGTGCCGATAATCAGCACCTGGCATGACTGAGAAGCCTGTGGAATATTGGGCATCGTTATGATCTCGATTGAACCAGTGCCGGCATGCTATGAATGCGAAATGATTGGAGGTAACGTGCGCTTTTTACGGCTTTTTGACGACTTCCCCGCCCTTCATGACGAAATCGACCCGTTCAAGCAGGCTCACGTCCTGTGCCGGGTTGCCTTTTACCGCGACGATGTCGGCATAGCGCCCGGCTTCGATGATGCCGACGTCTTTCCGGCCCAGTGCCTCCGCGGCATTGGCCGTAGCGCTCTGGATGGCCTGTGCCGGGGTCATGCCGTATTGCACCATCCAGCGGAACTGCTTGCCGTTGTCGCCATGCGGATGGACTCCCGAATCGGTACCGTAGACCATCCGGACGCCGGCCTTGTGCGCTTTGCGGAAGCCTTCACGCTGAATGTCGGCGACTTCGCGGTCCTTACGGAGATTGTCTTCAAGCACGCCGTTCTTCTTTCCTTCGGATTGCGTGTACTCGGTGTTGTAGATGTCCATCGACAACCATGTACCGTATTTCTTTGCGAGTGCGATGCCCTCATCGTCGATCAGACTGGCATGCTCGATGGTATCGATACCGGCACGGATGGCATCCTTGATGCCGGAGGCACCGTGCGCATGTGCCGCCACCTTCAATCCGTACATATGGGCGTCGTCGGCAACGGCTTTCATGTCCTCGTAACTCATCTGCTGCTGACCGGGCTCGGTATTGCGTGAGAACACGCCGCCGGTCGCGCAGATCTTGATGACTTGGGCACCATACTTGCGGATCTCCCGGACCGACTTGCGGGCCTCGGCCGCCGAATCGGCGTTATAGGCGTTCTTCTGCGCCATCGAAGGCGGGAAGAATGTGGAATCGCAATGACCGCCGGTCGCACCGAAGGCATAGCCGGCCGGCACGATGCGGGGTCCGGTCACTTTGCCCTGATCGATGGCCTGCATCAGACCGACATCGTTCCAGGCATCGGCACCGACATTGCGGATGGTGGTGAAACCGGCCTGCAGCGTCTTGGCGGCATTGGCAACGGCAATCATGGACCAGAAGCGGTCGCCGAACTGCAGGGAGCTGTAGCCGCCGTAGGTCGGATCGGAGTCGATGTGGGTATGCATGTCGATCAGTCCCGGCACCAAGGTCATGCCCTTGAGGTCGATCACACGCACGCCAGCGGGCTGCAGGCCGCCGGACTGCACGGACACGATGCGGTCGCCGCGGATCACGACGACGGGGTTGGACAGCATCGTTCCGGTCCGGCTGTCGAACAGGCGGTCGGCAATCAGAACGGTATCCAGCGCCGGGGATTGGGCGGACAGCAGCGAGGGCAGCAACATCGCCACCAGCATGGCGATTCGGGGTGGAGAAATTTTCATCGGAATCCTTGGTCGGGGTGGCTTCGGCACTAGAGACCGATTATGGCAGGTCGGGCATCGGGGCTCAATCGGCAAGATGTACGCGGTTCCGGCCGGATTGCTTCGCGACATACAGGGCGGCGTCGGCACGGGCCACCCATTGCATGCAGCTTTCACCGGTCTGGGCACCGGCAACACCGGCGGAGACGGTGACCCTGCCGTGCTTCCCGGTCAGCACTGATTCGGCCTGACTGCGTATCTTTTCGGCCAAATGCTGAGCCTCCTCCGGGCTGAGGCCTTTGGCGAGCATCAGGAATTCCTCGCCGCCGTACCGGAAAAAGCGGTCGATCTGCCGGGTATGGCCGCGCACCATATCGGCAAAGCCGGCCAGCACATCGTCACCGGCTTCATGGCCATGCCGGTCGTTGACATTCTTGAAATCATCGAGGTCCATCAGGATGATCGCCATCGGCATCTGGCTGCGGGTGAACTCCTCGATGGCCAGATGCATTTCTTCCTGCATCCGCCGGCGGTTCAGA
This sequence comes from uncultured Gammaproteobacteria bacterium, assembly GCA_903942465.1. Classification (GTDB taxonomy): domain Bacteria; phylum Pseudomonadota; class Gammaproteobacteria; order Xanthomonadales; family Xanthomonadaceae; genus Arenimonas. The sequence continues at coordinate 12,289 of CAJAPA010000054.1, read as the reverse complement.
GCGCCGGTCAATGGATCGATGCTGGCCTGCTGCTTCAGGATCAGCTGTTGCTGGGAAAGCCGGTCGGCGATTATGTAGCTGAATAGCGTTAGCAGGCCGCTGGTGGCCAGAAATGACAGCTGTTGCGCGGTGCTGTCGAAACTGTGGCCCAGGAACGCGATGACCAGCAGCATGAGGATGTTGGCACCGGTCGCATAGCGCAGATTGGTGGTGATGAAACAGTTGACCACGATTGCCAGGTACATCCAGAACGCACCGGTGACGCCGAGCAGTTCCGAGCTGGCGATGGCGCCTGCGGCATGCACCAGCACCATGAAGCGGCCTGCGCGTTCGGCGTTGCGTGCCGAACGCCAGGCATACAGGAGCGTGCCGACCATCGCCAGGGTGATGATCGCATCGAGCAGTCCGACTTTGACATTGCCATTCTGGAAGCGGTATACCGAGAAGGCCGCGATGATAAAGGAAGACATGCCACCGACCAGCATCAGGATACTGAGTTGCAGGTCAGCCAGCAGTTTTTTCCACATTCGGACGGCTCCCAAAAGGCGGATGGGGCTTATTTCTTCTTGATCATGCCCACAATGAACAGCAGCACCACGGCGCCGACGACTGCGGCGATGAAACCCGCCGCCTCGCCATCTGCATACCAGCCCATGGTCTTTCCGATGAACGATGCGGCATAGGCACCGACGATGCCGAGGATGCTGGTCATGACGATGCCCAGCGAATCATTACCGGGCTTGAGCGCACGCGCGACCAAACCGACCACGAAACCGATGACGATGGTCCAAATCAGACTTCCCATAACTTTCTCCCTCTCCGGATAGTGTTAGCCGACAACGTGCCGACAAGGCTATCTAAGCAAAATAAGGGGGGTGATGCAAGCATTCAGGCCCGGAGCGCCAGGCTGATGAAACCATTTGCCAGCGCGAGGGTATGCACCTCGAACCGGTAGTCGGTTCCGTCAATACTCAGCGCGCTGTCGAACCGCGTCGGATCGGCCATTCGGTAATGCCGGAAGTACGCCGGCTGGGGCGCCGGACAGGCTTTGTAGACTGCCTCATTCACCGTCCAGAACCGTTGCAGTGCCGATGCCTGCTCCACTTCAGGCAGCGCGCGCCACCACTCGAGGGTCTCGTCGGCAAGAATCCGCTCCGCCATCATGAACGGCGGCGTGCGCTGCAGCTGCAGATCGATGCCGATGCCATGACCGTCGGCAAGCGCCACGGCCACCGCGTGGCCATGGCTGTGGCTCAGGGAACAAAAGGTGCTCGGCCAGACCACGCCCGCGGTGTCTTCGCTTCTGCCAAGTGCCGCCAGAACGGCTTTCAATGCGGCGCGCCCGATCAGGTATTCGGAGCGGCGCTTTTCCGAACTCATGCCGGCGTGCTGGCTTTCTTCGGCGGTGCTGAGTTCGGGCGCCGGACAGTTCAGATCACGGACTTCTAGCAAAATCGGCGCGGTACAGACCGCGCCGAAAGCATGCTGCAGCGAGGGTCCGTCCAGATCAATCGACATAGACCGTTTTGATATTCATGAATTCGTGGATGCCGTGTTCGGCCAATTCACGCCCGAAGCCGGAGGTCTTGGTGCCGCCGAACGGCAGACGCACATCGGAACGCACGAGGGCATTGACGAACACCGCGCCGGCCTGGATCCGGCGTGCGACCGCCTCGCCCTGCGCTTTGTCACCAGTCCAGACACTTGCGCCGAGCCCGAAAGCGGTGTCGTTGGCGATATGGATGGCATCCTCCATGCTGTCGGCGCGGATGATGCTCGCGACCGGTCCGAACAGTTCTTCCGAATAGGCCGCCATACCGGGCTTGACTGCATCGAGGATGGTAGCTGGATACTCGCACGGACCTTCACCCTTCCGGCCCCCGATCAGCAGTTTTGCACCGGCGGCGATGCTGGCATCGACCTGGCGCTGCAGTTCTTCGCGCGCATCCGGACGCACCATCGGTGCCAGCGAGGTGGCATCGTCGTTGGGATCGCCGGATTTGAGCGCCGCCGCCGCCGCCGTGAAGCGCGCCACGAATGCATCGGCAATGCCGGGCGTCAGGATGAAACGCTTGGCGGCAATGCAGGTCTGGCCGCCGTTGCCGAAACGCGAGGCGACCGCGACCGGAACGGCTTTATCAAGGTCGGCATCGTCCAGGACAACGAACGGATCGCTGCCGCCCAGCTCCATGACGCACTTTTTCAGATGGGCGCCGGCATTGCCGGCCACCGATTTCCCGGCCCGCTCGCTGCCGGTCAAGGTAATGGCCTGCACGCGCGGATCGGCGATGACTGCGCCCGCACGCTGGTTATCGATATGGAGGACATCGAACACGCCTTCCGGAATGCCGGCCAGACGCAGAATTTCGGCAATGACATCGGCGCAACGCGGCACGTTGGTGGCGTGTTTGAGCAGCGCCACATTGCCGGCCATCAGGCCCGGCGCCAGAAACCGGAACACCTGCCAGATCGGAAAATTCCAGGGCATCACCGCGAAAACGCAACCGATCGGCTCGTACGCAACGAAACTCCGGGAGGCCTCGGTGGCGATGTGCTTGTCCTGCATGTAGATTTCGGCCTGGCCGGCATAGTATTCGCAGGCGCCGGCCGACTTCTCGATCTCCGCCAGGGCTTCGCGGCGCAACTTGCCCATTTCCGCGGTCATCAGGCCGGCAATGCGTTCACGGTGTTCGCGCAGCAAAGCCGCAGTGCGCCGGATCAGACCTGCGCGTTCGGCAAACGACAGGGCCGCCCAGGCCGGATAGGCACGCGCGGCGGCGGCGAGACGCCGCTCGACCTCATCGTCGCTGAAGTACTCATAACGGTACTCGACGGCTCCGGTCCACGGATTGATGGTTTCTACGGTCATGGAACGTCACTCAGTTCTGCTGAAGGGCCAGCTGCATGTCGCGCTGGCGGCGTTTCTCGCTGCGACGCATGGACCACCAGGCAATCAGTGCCGCGGTGGACACCGCCAGAATCATCAGGGATGCCAGCGCATTGATTTTCGGGCTGACGCCCATGCGCACCGAGGAGAAGATCTTCATCGGCAAAGTGGTCGATGACGGGCCGGAGGTAAAGCTGGAAATCACCAGATCATCGAGCGACAGCGTAAATGCCATCAGCCAGCCCGAGAGCAGCGCCGGGGCGATGATCGGAAGCGTGATCACGAAGAACACCTTCAGCCGGTTGGCGCCCAGATCCATCGCCGCTTCTTCCAAAGACCGATCGAGCTCACCGAGGCGGGAGGAGATGATCACGGTCACGAAGGCCATGGTGAAGGTGACATGGGCGACCCACATGGTGGCGACGCTGCGCTGCTGGAAGATGCCAAACCAATCCCCGAGGGAAACGAACAGGAGCAGCATCGACAGACCGGTGATTACTTCCGGCATCACCAGCGGTGCGGTGATCAGTGCGCTGAACAGGGTCTTGCCGCGGAAGCTGCGGAAGCGCGTCATCACCATGGCGGCCATGGTGCCCAGCACCACGGCGGCGCAGGCGGTGAAAAACGCCAGCTGAAGGCTGATCTTGGCGGCATCGATCATCTGCTGGTCGCGGAACAGTTCGAAATACCATTTGGTGGAGAATCCAGCCCAGACCGTGACCAGTTTGGACTCATTGAACGAATAGACGATCAGGCTGAGCATCGGCAGATAGAGGAACAGGAATCCGATGGCCAGCATGACCATGCTGAATCGCGACAGGCGTGCGTTCTGGCTCATGCGAGTTTCGCCTCCATTTCCTTGGCTTGCGCGCGGTGGAAGATCATGATCGGAATGATCAGCAGCAGCAGCATGACGATGGAAACCGCCGAGGCCACCGGCCAGTCGCGGTTATTGAAGAATTCCTGCCAGAGAATGCGGCCGATCATCAAGGTATCCGGTCCGCCCAGCATTTCGGGAATCACGAATTCACCGACCACCGGAATCATGACCAGCATCGAGCCGGCGATGATACCGGCCTTGGACAGCGGCAAGGTCACTTTCAGGAACGCCTTCCAGGGGCGGGCGCCGAGATCGCTGGCGGCTTCCAGCAGACGGATGTCGAGCTTGACCAGATTGGCGTACAGCGGCAGTACCATGAACGGCAGATAGGCATAGACGATGCCGATGTACACCGCGATCGGCGTGTGCATGATGGCCAGAGGCTCGTCGATTACGCCGGTCCACATCAGGAAATTGTTGAGCAGACCGTTGTTTTTCAGGATGCCGATCCAGGCGTAGATGCGGATCAGGAACGAGGTCCAGGACGGCAGCACCACCAGCATCAGCGCGATATTGCGGGTGGCCGGATCCATGCGGGCGATGGCATAGGCCATCGGATAGCCGATCAGCAGGCACAAGAAGGTCGATATCACGGCGATCTTGATCGAACTCAGATACGCGCTCACGTAGAGCGAATCCTTGATCAGATACAGGTAGTTCTTGAGATGCACATCGAGCGCGGGGTGACCGTCGGTCCAGACCAGCAACGGGGTGTACGGCGGCATGGCGATGGCGGCTTGGGAGAATGAAATCTTGAAGGCGATGGCCAGCGGTATCGCGAAAAAAAGCAGCATCCAGATATAAGGAACGGCGATGACCAGCCAACGCGAACCCGGCAGACGTTTCTTCAGGTTGCGGAGCGCCCGGCTCATGAGGTCAGCACCACGCCGGAGTTGTCATTCCAGCTCAGCCAGACCACATCGTTCCAGGTGAAGTTCTCAGAGGCCCAGCGCTTCATGTTGACGAAGTTGCACAGCACCTTGGCGCCGCTCGGCAGGCGCACGTGGTAAACGGAATGCGAACCGAAGTAGGCGATTTCCTCGATGACACCGCGCACCTTGTTGTATTTCTGCGCCGGTTCGTCCTTGTCAATGTGTACCTTTTCCGGACGGATGGCGAACGATACGCTCATGCCGTCATAGCCGGTGATGCCGTGTCCGACATAAATCGGCGCATCCATCTGGGGTGAGATGATGGTGACGTGATCGGTCTCGTCTTCGCCGATGCGGCCTTCGAACAGATTGACCGAACCGATGAACTCGGCGGTGAAACGCGAGTTCGGCTGTTCGTAGATTTCATCGGGCGTGCCGACCTGGCGGATGCGGCCGGCATCCATGACCGCCACGCGGTGCGCCATGGTCATGGCCTCTTCCTGGTCATGGGTCACCATGATGCAGGTGACATTCAGGCGTTCGACGATGTTGACCAGTTCGATCTGCATCTGCGAGCGCAGTTTCTTGTCCAGCGCCGCCATCGGCTCGTCGAGCAGCAGCAGTTTCGGGCTGGTGGCCACGGCCCGCGCCAGCGCCACGCGCTGCTGCTGGCCGCCGGACAGCTGGTGCGGCTTGCGCTTGGCGAACTTGCTCATCTGCACCAATGCCAGCATCTCTTCGACGCGGCGGGCGACTTCATCCTTGGGCATTTTCTTCTGGTTCGGGCCGAACGCGACGTTCTGTTCGACGGTCATGTGCGGAAACAGCGCGTAGGATTGGAACATCATGTTCACCGCCTGGTCGTAAGGCGGGATGTTGTTCATCGACTGCCCGTCGAGGATGATCTCGCCGGCGGTCGGTTTTTCGAAACCGGCCAGCATGCGCAGCAGGGTCGACTTGCCGCAGCCGGAGGCGCCCAGCAGCGCGAAGATCTCGCCTTTGCGGATGCTGAGGCTGACATCGTCGACGGCGACGAAACCGTCGAACTCCTTGCGGATGCCTTCGATGCGGACGTAATTGTCGGCCTTGGCCTTTTCAGGCTTGCCGTTGCCGGCAGGCGCGGTCTGGGTCGCTTGATTCATGGTGTTTCCATTCCCGTAAAAAGAAGGGCAAGCCGATCGGCTTGCCCTGGTTGCTTCTTATTATTGACCGGTCTTGAGGCCGGTCCAGATGCGGTTGAACAGGCGGTCGACATCGGCCGGCAGCACGGCCAGACTGAACAGGCCCTTGCTGGCTTCAGGCGTCGGATACACGCCGGTGTTGGCCTTCAGCTCCGGTGAAATCTTCTCGAAAGCCGCCTTGTTGGCGCTGGCATAGGACACGTAGTTGGAGATTTCAGCCGCCACTTCCGGACGCAGGATGTAGTTGATGAAGATGTGGGCATTGTTCGGATGTTTGGCGTCTTTCGGAATCGCCATCATGTCGAACCACATCGGCGCGCCTTCTTTCGGAATCACGTAGGCGATTTCGACGCCGTTCTTGGCTTCCGCGGCACGGGCCTGGGCCTGGAAGATATCGCCGGACCAGCCGACCGCGACGCAGGCGTCGCCGTTGGCAAGGGCATTGATGTATTCCGAGGAATGGAACTGGGTGATCGACGGACGCAGCAGCTTCAGGCGTTCTTCGGCTTTGGCGATGACCGCCGGATCGAAGCTGTTGGGCTCTTCACCGAGGTAGTTCAGCACCGGCGGAATGATTTCGGACGGAGTGTCGAGGAAATAGACACCGCATTCCTTCAGCTTGGCGAGGTTTTCCGGCTCGAACACCATGGCCCAGCTGTCGGTCGGTGCGGCATCGCCGAACACTTCCTTGATCTTGGCGACGTTGTAGCCGATGCCGGTGGTGCCCCACAGGTAATTGACCGAGTGCGCGTTGTCCGGATCGAGCTTGGCGATGTTGGCCTGGATGGCGGGATCCATGTTGGCCAGATTCGGGATCTTGGATTTGTCCAGCGGCATGAACACGCCGGCCTGGATCTGACGGGCCAGGAAGGTCAGTGAAGGCACCACCACGTCGTAGCCGGTGTTGCCGGTCACCAGTTTGGTTTCCAGAACTTCGTTACTGTCGAACACGTCGTAGGTCACCTTGATGCCGGTTTCCTTGGTGAAGTTGTCGAGGGTTTCCGGCGCGATGTAATCGGACCAGTTGTAGACGTTCAGGACTTTCTCTTCTTCAGCCGCCGCAGCCGGAGCGGCGTCGCCGTCCTTTTTGCCGCAGGAAGCCAGAATCAGTGCGGTAACCGCAATGCCCAACAGTTTCAATTTCATGGTTCAACTCTCTCTATTGAAGTTTAATGTCACCATCCCGCCGGCATGGCGGGCCCCTCCCCGTTCAGGCCAAAGCCTTTGCGGTTTCATTCAACGACTTCCAGGTCTTCTCGAACAGCTCGTCGATTTCACTGCGGCTGATGACCAGGGGTGGCGACAGCAGCATGGAATCGTAGGTGGCCCGGAGGATGAGTCCGTTGTTCAAGGCAATATTACGGCATAATCCGCCCACCTTGCCACGGTCGGCGAAAAACTTGCGTTCGGCCTTGTTTGGGACCAATTCGAGGGCCCCGACCATGCCGGCGATGCGGACCTCGCCGACCAGCGGGTGCTCGCCCAGCGCCTTCCAGCGCTCGGCCAGATAGGGGCCGGTGTCGTGCTTGCAGGTTTCGACGATTTTCTCATCCTGCAGGATGCGGATGTTCTCCAGGGCGACCGCGGCACAGACCGGATGACCGGAATAGGTGTACCCGTGCGCCAGTTCGCCGCCCTGCTGGCGCAGTACCGAGGCAACGCGTTCGTTGAACAGCACCGCGCCCATCGGGATGTAGCCGGAAGTCAGGCCTTTGGCGGTGGTCATGATGTCGGGGGTGAAGCCGAAATACTGGGCGCCGAACCATTCGCCGGTGCGGCCGTAACCGCAGATCACTTCGTCGGCGCACAGCAGGATGTCGTATTTGCGGCAGATGCGTTCGATTTCAGGCCAATAGCTCATCGGCGGAATATAGACGCCGATGGCGCCCATGATCGGCTCGCCGATGAAGGCGGCCACGCGATCCGGTCCGAGCTCGAGAATTTTCTGTTCCAGCCGGCGTGCCGCGACCAGACCGTACTCTTCTTCTGAATAATCACCGCCGTCGGCAAAGAAGAACGGCGGCTCGATGTGGTGGATATCCGGAATCGGCAGGCCGCCCTGCGCGTGCATGCCCTTCATGCCGCCGAGGCTGGCACCGGCCACTGTCGAGCCGTGGTAGCCGTTATAGCGGCCGATGACGATGTTCTTGTTCGGCTGGTCCTGCACCGCCCAGAAATGCCGGACCATGCGCAGCACGGTGTCGTTGCCTTCCGAGCCGGAATTGGAATAGAACACGTGGTTGAGATCGGCCGGCGAGATTTCAGCCAGCTTGGCGGCCAGATGGATGGCCGGCTCGGTGGTGCACTGGAAGAAGGTGTTGTAGTAGGCCAGTTCGTCCATCTGGTGGGCGGCCACCTGCCCCATCGATTTGCGGCCGTAGCCGATGTTGACGCACCACAGGCCGGCGAAGGCGTCGAGCAGTTTATTGCCTTCCTTGTCCCAGACGTAACAGCCCTCGCCGCGGGTCAGAATGCGGGTGCCCTTCTTGGCCAGCTCGGCATTGTCGTTGAACGGATGGATGTGGTGTGCGGCATCGAGCTGCTGCAGGCGTTCATAGGCGTGGGGCATGACGGGCAATCCGGTTAGACGTTGAGCAGCAGGAACTCGCGTTCCCAGGAACTGATGACGCGGAAGAAGGTCTCGTATTCCTTGCGCTTGATGCAGACATAGGCGCGGCAGAAGCGCTCGCCGAGGATTTCGGACAGCGCTTCGGAACGCTCCAGATACTCGAGCGAATCCTGCATCGACTTGGGCAGCTCGAAGCCGGAGGTGTGGGTGTAGCCGGTCGAGGGTTCGGTCGGCTGCAGTTTCTGTTCGATGCCGAGCAGGCCGCAGGCGAGCGTGGCGGCGATGGCCAGATACGGGTTGACGTCGGAACCGGCGAAGCGGGTTTCGACGCGCATGTTTTCCGGTGAATCGAACGGCACCCGCAGGCCGCAGGTGCGGTTGTCGTAGCCCCATTGCACGTTCTTCGGCGACACTTCCCCGTAGATCAGGCGGCGGTAGGAGTTCACGTTCGGCGCGAAGAAGGCCATGGCCTCCGGGATGTAACGCTGCAGACCGCCCAGGTAGTTCATGAACAGTTCGCTGTGGCGGGCGCCGCCCTTGCCGATGAACACGTTCTTGCCGGTCTTGGCATCGACCAAGCTCTGGTGGATATGCATCGAGCTGCCCGGCTCGTTTTCCATCGGCTTGGCCAGAAAAGTGGCATAGATGTTGTGGCGCATCGCCGCTTCGCGCATGGTGCGTTTGAACAGGAACACCTGATCGGCGCGCGACAGCGGATCGGCGTGGATGAAGTTGATCTCCAGCTGGGCCGCGCCGGATTCATGGATCAGCGTGTCGACGTCGAGCTCCATGGCCTCGCAGTAGTCGTACATCAGATCGAGAATCGGATCGAATTCGTTGACGGCATCGATGGAATAGCTCTGGCGCGCCGTTTCCGGCCGGCCATTACGGCCGGCCGGCGGCTGCAGCGGAAAATCCGGATCGGTGTTCTTCTGCACCAGAAAGAACTCCAGCTCGGGTGCGATGATCGGTTTCAGGCCGAGTGCGTCGTAGCGTTCGATGACCCGGCGCAGTACATTGCGCGGCGCCAGATCGTGCGGCTTGCCTTCCTTGGTGAAGCAGTCATGGATGATCTGCACGGTCGGGTCGGAGGCCCAGGGCACGGTGCGCACGGTGTTGGGATCGGGCCGCAGGTACATGTCGGAATCGGACGGGCTGACGATCTGATCGTATTCGTCGATGTATTCGCCGGTGACCGTGGTCGCGAAAATGCCTTCCGGCAGACGGGTGCCGAAATCGTGCGAGAACTTGGCGGCCGGGATGATTTTGCCGCGGGCGTTGCCGGTCATGTCCGGCACCAGGCACTCGACTTCGGTGATGCGGTTTTCCCGCAACCAGCGCTTGAGATGGCTCTCTTCGCGCTCGCTGGCGGCACTTTGCTTGGCCGGGGTCGAAACGACCTTGTCTTGTTTGGCCGGCAGGACGCGACGCTCGGACTTTTTGCCCGACTTGCTCACGGTCTTGGCCGCCGTTTTTTTCGTGGCTTTCGCAGTTTTCGTGGTTTTGCTGGTTTTCTTACTCATGACTTCACCTGGTTCCGGCCAGCGGCGCGGGCTTTGCAGGCCGCACCGAAAGCTTTGAATATTTCGAGAGAGAACGGATTTTCCGTGACCTTCCATTCCGGGTGCCACTGCACCGCCAGCAGGAACGTGTCGTCGGAATCGAGACGGATGGCTTCAACCAGCCCGTCGGGGGCCATGGCTTCGGCAATCAGGTTGTCGCCCAATTTGTTCAGGCCTTGGCCATGCAGGGAGTTGACGTTCACTTCAGTCGCACCGGCCCAACGCGCCAACCAGCCGTCCGGAACCAGATTCAGGGCATGTGCCGGCGCGTATTGCACATCCAGCGGCTGACTGAGATCTTCCTTGTGATTCATCATGCCGGGCACCTCATGCACTTTCTGGTGCAGGGTGCCGCCCATGGCCACATTCACTTCCTGGAAGCCGCGGCAGACCGCCAGCACGGGAACGCGTTTGGCAATCGCCTTCGGGATGAGATTCAGCGTGGTCAGATCGCGGCTGGGATCATGCAGATTGCCCTCGTAACTGGGCTCATCGGAATAATGATGCGGCTCGATGTTGCTCGGCGAACCGGGCAGAAACAGTCCGTCCAACTGATCCAGCAGCGCATCCAGATCCAGACCCGGAGCGACGGAAGGAATCAGCAGCGGTTGCGCACCCGAACCATCCAGAATGGCGCGGATGTATTTTTCACCCACGGCCTGGAACGGATGCGGGCCGATCATTCTGCTGTCTGCGGGGATTCCGACGAAAATCATGCACGAGTACTGCGTGGCTCGATAGAGCCTTTACCCTAACCCGACTGTAAAATTTTATCAACAGAAATTTTCAAGCACGTGCAGGCCCTGATGAACCCGTAACAAGGCCCATTGCGCCCGAATCGACGCCCATGAAACGTTTGTTTGAGCCCCCGGAATGCCGTCAATATGCACCAAAATCCGCTTTAATGATGAATATTTTTTACACTCCACAAAATCTCTGCTAGTATCAGCGCAACCATTCCGGATGCCTGCAATGACCGATTCCACCCTCCATCCCGCTGACGCCAAGGTTCTGGCCGCCCATGACAATGCCGAACTGATCGACCTGATCCTGCCCGACATGAACGGCCTGCTGCGCGGCAAACGCATCACCCGTGACGCACTGGAAAAAGTGTTCCAGAACGGCGTCTGCCTGCCGATGTCGCTGATCGGCACCGATGTGACCGGCAATACCGTGGAAGAAACCGGCCTGGGCTATGACATCGGCGATGAAGACCGCATCTGCCGCCCGATTCCGGGCACGCTGCGCCCGATTCCCTGGCAGCAGCGCCCGATGCTGCAGTGCCTGCTGAGCATGGAAGGCTTCCATGGCGGCATGTTTTCGGCCAACCCGCGCGAAGTGCTGAAGAATGTGGTGCAGAAATTCACCGACCGCGGCCTGACACCGGTGGTGGCGGTCGAGCTCGAGTTCTATCTGCTCGACAAGCAACTGACCCCGGACGGCCGCCCGCAGACCTCGATCAACCCCTCCACCGGTGAACGTAACAAGACCACCCAGGTCTATTACATGGGCGATCTGAACGATTACCAGGGTTTCACCGATGCCGTGGCCGATGCCTGCATCGCTCAGAACATTCCGGCCGACACCGCTGTCGCCGAATACGCACCGGGCCAGTTCGAAATCAACCTGAAGCACCGCGACGACGCCGTGGCCGCCTGCGACGACGCCACACTGCTCAAACGCGCCATCAAATCCATTGCCGAACAGCAGAATCTGCTGGCCAGCTTCATGGCCAAGCCGTTCGTGGATCAGGCCGGTTCCGGCACGCACATCCATGTATCCTTGCTGGACAAGAACGGCAAAAACATCTTCGCCAGCACCCAGGACAACCCGGCGGCGGAACTCAAGCACGCCATTGCCGGACTGCAGTCGGTGTCCAAGGACTGCATGCTGATGTTCGCGCCGCACGCCAACAGCTACCGCCGTTTCGTGCTGAACGCCTTCGTGCCGTTGAACGACTGCTGGGGCTTCAACAACCGCACCGTGGCCATGCGCATTCCGCATTCCGATGAAAAGAACGTGCGCATCGAACACCGCATTGCCGGCGCCGATGCCAATCCGTATCTGGTCACCGCCGCGGTGCTGGCCGGCATTCTGCACGGCCTCGACGCCAAAGGCGATCCGGGCCCGGCCATCAAGGGCAATGCCTACGAGCAGACCGAACAACGCCAGCTGTTCTGGCGCGACACCATTAATGACTTCATGGCCAGCGGCTTCATCAAGGACATGTTCGGCGCTGAATTCCAGCACGTGTTCGGCCAGCAGAAACTCAAGGAAATGCGCAGCTTCTATACCGAAGTCACCACGCTCGAATACGACTGGTACCTGCGCTCGGTCT
>CAJAPA010000053.1 GCA_903942465.1 uncultured Gammaproteobacteria bacterium | reverse complement strand
GGCCAGTGACGGCATCCGCGTCAACTCGGTGGCGCCCTGGTACATCCGCACCCGGCGCACTTCCGAAGCGCTGTCCAATCCCGAGTATTTCGAGGAAGTGATTTCACGCACGCCCATGCGCCGCATCGGCGAACCGGAAGAAGTCGCGGCCGCCATCGCGTTTCTGTGTCTGCCGGCCGCCAGCTACATTACCGGCGAATGCATCGCGGTGGATGGTGGATTTCTGCGTTACGGCTTTTGACAGCGTCTGATTTTGGCATGCCATCACCCGGCTTTTAAGGACCGCTTCGGCGGTGTAAACTGCCGGTAATCATCATTCCGGGGAGAAACCATCATGAAAACCGCATCATCACTCATTGCCGTTGCATTGCTGTTGGCCGCCTGCAGTAAACCGGAAACCCCGGCCGCGCCCGCCGCTGCTGAAACCGTTGCCGTTGAGCCGGCCGTCGCCGCCGTGCCGCCGCCCACCGGTCCGGTCACGCCATCTTTCGATTGCGCCAAGGCCGAGAGCGAAGCCGAAACCATGGTCTGTGCCGATCACGGCCTGGCTGCGCTCGACAACCGGTTGGCCGAAGTCTATGCCGCTGAATTGGCCAAGCCGGCCGCCGCCAAGGATCTGGCTGCCCGCCAGCGCGGTTGGGTGAAAGGCCGTGATGAGTGTTGGAAAGCAGACGATAAAAAACTCTGCGTGGAAGAGGAATACCGTACACGCATCGCCGAACTGCAGATCAACAGCCCGGATGCGATGGCCGCCAGCGCCGTGGGATTCAGATGCGATGACAACAGCAAGCCGTTCACCATGGCCTACTATAACGATCTGGATGACAAGCCGGCGGTGATCACCTTTGGCAACGATCAGGCCGTCATCTTTCCGCAGCCGGCCGCCAGCGGCACCCAGTATGGCCGCAAAGGCATCACATACCTGGAGCACCAGGGCAAGGCGACGGTGGATTTCTACGGTATCGCCCTGGAATGCACGCCGTTGCCGGCATCGTCGAATCTGTAAGTCTTTCGGCTTCAATGAAAAAGGCGGCCGAAGCCGCCTTTTTCATATCTGAACAATACGCTTATTTCGCGGGTTTCTTCGCAGATTTTTTGACGGCTTTCTTCGTTGATTTCTTGGCCGCAACTTTTTTCTTTGCTGTTTTCTTCGCCGCTTTCTTGGCGGCCTTCTTCACCGGCGCCTTCTTGGCAGCGGGTGCTTTTTTCACGGCGGCTTTCTTGGTGACTTTCTTGGCGGCACGGCCGAACTTGCGTACCGGCTTGCCTTCGGCCAGCAGGGCTTCACATTCGTCCTGGGTCAACGAAGCCGGTTCGCGGTCTTTCGGAATCTTGGCATTGAACGCGCCATCGGTGATGTATGGACCGAAGCGGCCGTTGAGGATCTGAATGTCGGTGCCCTCGAAGGTCTTGATGAAGCGGTTGGCCAGGTATTCACGGCGGCCGTGAATCAGTTCAACCGCTTTATCCAGCTCGATCTGATACGGGTCGATCTCTTTCGGAATCGACGCGAAGGTGTCGCCATGCTTCACATACGGGCCGAACTGGCCGATGGCGACCATGACCGGCTTGCCTTCCAGTTCGCCGAGCTCTTTCGGCAGTTCGAACAGCTTGAGCGCCTCAGGCAACTGCAGGGTGAAGATACTCTGTTCCGGGCGCAGCGAGGCGAATTTGGGCTTGTCCTCGTCGTCCTTGCTGCCGATCTGCGCGAACGCGCCGTATTTGCCCATGCGCACCGATACCGGTTTGCCGGACACCGGATCGGTGCCGAGCTCGCGCTGGCCGGTGCCTTCCGAGCGGTTGACCTCGTCGGTCTTCTCGTCGAGCGTGGCCTTGAACTCTTTCCAGAATTTTTCCATCAGCACCGTCCACGGCTCCTCGCCGCGGGACACCGAGTCGAGCTCGTCTTCCAGTTTGGCGGTGAAGTCGTAGTCGACGTAATGTTCGAAATGCGAGGTCAAAAAGCGGTTGACCAGACGGCCGACGTCGGTCGGCCGGAACGCGCGGCTTTCCAGCAACGCATAGGCCTTGTAGATCAGGGTCTGGATGATGCTGGAGTAGGTGGAGGGCCGGCCGATGCCGTACTCTTCCAGGGTCTTCACCAGACTGGCCTCGGTATAGCGCGGCGGCGGCTTGGTGAAATGCTGTTCGCCGAGGATGTCGTCGAGCGTGACGCTCTGGCCTTCAGCCAGCGGCGGCAGCTGGGTATTGGCCTCGTCCTCCTCGCTGTCTTTCTGGTCCTTGCCTTCTTCGTACACCAGCAGGAAGCCCGGATCGACCACGGTGGTGCCGGTGGCGCGGAAACCGTGCTGCGGGCCGGCGGCGAGTTCGACGCTGACCGTATTGAGCGTGGCCGGAATCATCTGGCAGGCCACCGCGCGCTTCCAGATCAGTTCGTACAGGCGGCGTTCGTCGTCGCTCAGGTACTTGCCGATGCGGGCCGGCGTGCGTCCGGCAAAGGTCGGCCGGATGGCCTCATGCGCTTCCTGGGCGTTCTTCGATTTCGATTTGTAGACGTTGGCTTCCGCCGGCAGGTTGTGCTTGCCGAATTCCTGCGCGATGACCTCGCGCAGCTGGCCGAGCGCTTCGCCGGACAAGCTGGTCGAGTCGGTACGCATGTAGCTGATCAGACCGACCGTGCCTTCTTCGCCGACATTGACACCCTCGTACAGTTTCTGCGCGACCTGCATGGTTTTCTTGGTGGTGAAACCGAGCTTGCGCGCGGCCTCCTGCTGCAGTGTGGAGGTGATGAACGGCGGCGACGGACGGCGCTTGCGTTCCTTGCGATTGACTTCCGCCACTTTCAGGGCATTTCCGGCGGCGGCTTTCAGGCGCGCCAGCGCCGCTTCGGCGGTTTTACCGTCGGTAATGCTGAACTGTTCGAATTTGGCGCCGTCGAGTTTCACGCAGCGGGCATTGAAGGCCTGGCCTTTGTCCTGCAGCTGGGCGGTGAACGACCAGTGCTCGCGGCTGATGAAGGCCTCGATTTCGTCCTCGCGCTCGCAGATCAGTCGTAGTGCCGGTGACTGCACGCGGCCGGCCGAAAGGCCGTTCTTGATCTTGCGCCACAGGATCGGGGACAGATTGAAACCGACCAGATGATCGAGCGCCCGCCGCGCCTGGTAGGCATCGACCAGATTGCCGGCGATGGCGCGCGGATGTTCGACCGCATGCGCGATGGCCTTCGGGGTGATTTCGGTGAACACCACCCGGTGCAGGGCCTTGTCCTTGAGCAGGCCCTTCTCGGCGAGGATCTCGCCGATGTGCCAGGCGATGGCCTCGCCTTCGCGGTCCGGATCGGAAGCCAGATAGATGGCGCTGGCGTCCTTGGCGGCCTTGGTGATGGCGTCCACGTACTTCTGGTTCTTTTCCTGCACTTCGTAGCGCATGGCGAAGTTGTCATCGACATTGACCGCGCCGTCCTTGCCCGGCAGATCGCGGACATGACCGTACGAGGCCAGGACCAGGAAGTCCTTGCCGAGGTATTTATTGATCGTTTTGGCTTTCGCCGGCGATTCAACAATCAGTAAATTCTTTGCCATGTGCTGCTCCGGAAAACGGGTGAAACAGAAGCCGAAGCCCGCACGGGGCGGGCTGGTTCTTTTTTATTAAGGCACCAAGTCGGGGGGTGCTGTCAAGTCCGGGGGGTTCCGGTCAGTGCACCGGCTCGGGGTCATCGATGAAAATCTGGCTTTCCATCCAGGCGAATGCGGCTTCGGAACCGGGTTGGTTGAACAGCACCATCAGCACCACCCACTTCAGGTCGTCCAGTGCGATTTCATCCTGATCCAGCGCCATGGCGCGGTCAATCACTAGCTCGCGCTGCTCGGCCGAAATCACCCCGCGCTGTTCGAGGAACATCAGGAATCCGCGGGCCTCGACATCGAAGCGGTCGAGCTCGGCTTCGGCGAACAGGCGCATCGGCCCCTGCAGGGCGCTGGTCGTCGATTGCGGACGGTCCTGCGCCAGTGTTTCCAGCCAATCAAAGGCCTTGCTGACCTCGGTGGGCGAAAAGCCGGCTTGGATCAGGTTGTTTTGCAGAGTGTCGGGGTCTTGAACCAGCTCGGGGTGGTCGTAGATGTAGTGCTCGAAGAGGTAGAGTAAAACGTTCAGTATCGATTCTTTCATTACCCTCTCGCTGACGGTGCGTCTTGCATCCCTCTATGGTAGCGGCCGAAGCGGTTTTCAACCCAGCCGGACAGTTCCATGCCTATCAAAATGGACGAGATATCCGCCGCTGTCAATCCCGTGCGCAGACAGAGCGTGTCGATGGCCACGGCATCGTGCCCAAGTGCTTGCCACACTTGTTGTTGTTCGGTGTTCAGCCGGAGGGCATCGGGCCTGTCGGTTGCCGGTTTCTGCGGCGATTGCGCATCCGGGAGCATGCCCGAAGTACCGCCATCAAGGCTGCAACCGAGGATGTGCCGGACCTCTTCGGGCTGTTCGACCAGAAATGCGCCTTCGCGGATCAGCTGGTGGCAACCGTAGGCGACCGGATTGTGGATCGAACCCGGTACCGCCATGACCTCCTTTCCCAGCTCTGCGGCCAGACGCGCAGTAATCAAGGCGCCTGAGCGGATGGCGGCCTCGATGACCAGCGTGCCTTGGCTCAAGGCGGCAATGATGCGGTTGCGGGCCGGAAAGTGGCTGCGCAGTGCCGGGACGCCGGGGGGATGTTCGGTGACGACCGCGCCCGTTTCACAGATGCGCCGGTACAGTTCCGTGTTGCCGCGCGGAAAGGCCATATCGGGACCGGTGGCCAGCGCTGCGATGGTGTGCCCTGTCAGCAACGCGCCCTCGTGGGCGGCGGCATCGATGCCGCTGGCCAGTCCGCTGGTGATGGTATAGCCCTCTGCGGCGAGCGTACGGGCGAAATAGTGCGCGCATTCAGTGCCGGCCGCACTGGGTTGCCGCGTGCCGACAATGGCAATCTGCGGATGCCACAGCAGGTCACGCCGGCCGCGGACGAAGAGAAATGGCGGCGGCGATGCTGCATGCCGCAGGGCCTGCGGATAATCGGTCTCGTGCCATGCAATCACGTGGTTGCCGGCTTCGCCCAGCCAAGACCGTCCGCGCTCCAGCAGCGGCAGCTTCGGCTTCAACCCAGGCTTCAGGCTGCGGTCAAGCTGGCACATCGCGTCCCATGCCGTTTCGGGATCGCGGTAATGCATCAGGGCGTCGCGGATCTTCCCGGAGCGGGCGGTGCTGTGGATCAATTGCAGGCAGGCCGTCAGGGCGTCAGTCATGCCTGAAACGATAACGACGCCCGAGGGCGCCGACTATCGGAAAAGCTTCGTCTACAGCGACGGATTAATTCGCGTCGGGGTGACGCAGGAAATAACCCGGCATGATCGGCAGCGCATTGTTCATGACGATGGCATAGCTGACTTTGTCGAAGGTGCGGAACACCATCAAGGTGCCGACACGTTCCTGCGGCATGTGCTTGCGATCGCTCTGGGCGGCGATTTCGTTATCGTGTTTGATGCGGTCGGCCTCGACATCGCCTGGGCGCCAGATCGAGTAGGTGTTGCCGTTGCGGATGCCCTGCAGACTGCCGAGCGGGATCGCCACGATGCTGCGACCACCGGCGATCATGCCGTCACGCACGGCGATGATGCGCATTTCCGCACCGATATCCGGACCGGGGCTCGGATAGTAATACGGGTCGTAACCGCCGCCGGCCGCCGGAGCCACGCGGTCGCCCTGACGGATTTCCCGGTTGGCGTCGGTCACGATCACGGTTGCGGTATCGCCGCTGAGTTTGCTGACCACGCCATTGGCCACGCGGACCATTTCGGTGCCCACGTAGGTCCGTGAGCCGGGCTTGTCGGATGTGGTGTTCCAGAGATGCTCGCCATCCAACGCCATACGGTCGCCCCTGGCGTCCAGGTGCGAGGTCGACAGGCGGTTATGGGTGTCCATGTAGCCGCTACCGAAGTGCGTGGTGGCGCGGAAGATTTCGACATTTTCACCGACCCCGACACCCTGCAGGCCGTGCACATAGATCGCCTTGTCGGTGGTGCCGAGCAGGTGTCCTTCCTGATTGCCCAGCACATAGGGCATGGTCTTGAAATCGCTGGAGATACGCAGATCTTTCAGGTAGGCGCGATACACCGAAGTATCGATCGCGCCGACCGGAGTGCCGCCGGCAGTGCGGGCGCCGGAATCATTCACGGTCAGGTAGGGTTTGCCGTCAATGTAGACCAGCCGGACCACATCGCCGGGGTAGATCAGGTTCGGGTTCTTGATCTGGGGATTGCCTTTCCAGATCTGCGGCCATTGCCAGGGTTTGTCCAGAAAACGGCCGGAGATGTCCCAGAGCGTATCGCCCTTCACCACCACGTATTCGGTCGGGTGGCCGGTTTTGAGCACGTCGGCCGCCGCCGATTGCATGACCAGCAGGCTGGCGCTCATGGTCAAAGCGATGAGTAATTTGCGCATGGTGAATCCCCTAACACCTTAATTATTACTAACAATATAGCCGAAAAAGCACGGATATTTGCAACAGGGGGTAAAATAGCCTCCTGTCGAATTTGGAACCCGGACCCCGGCCATGAGTTTACTGACCATATTGGAATACCCCGACAAGCGCCTGCGCACGCTCGCCACCCCCATCGAGACGGTTGATGCGGCCCTGTCGGCCCTGATCGATGACATGTTCGAGACCATGTACGATGCGCCCGGTATCGGCTTGGCAGCGACCCAGGTCAATGTCCATAAGCAATTGCTAGTGCTTGATATTTCAGAAGATAAAAGTCAGCCGATGGTGTTCATCAATCCGAAAATCGTTGCCCGTGACGGCAAGCAGGTGTATCAGGAAGGCTGTCTGTCCTTGCCGAACATCTATGCCGATGTCACCCGTTACAACCAGATCACCGTGGAAGCCCTCGACCGGCACGGGCAAGCGTTCACGCTGGAAGCCGACGGCCTGCTTGCGGTCTGCATCCAGCATGAAATGGACCATCTCATCGGAAAAGTGTTCGTCGACCATCTGTCGCCGTTGAAGCGTGCCTTGGCGGAAAAGAAATTGGCCAAAATGCGCAAACTCAGCGCCGAGGCCTGAATGGCGCTGCGCATCGTTTTTGCCGGCACGCCGGAATTCGCCGTGCCTGCGCTTCGCGCCTGTGCCGCACGCGGTGAAGTGGTGGCGGTGTATACGCAGCCCGATCGCCCCGCCGGCCGTGGCCGTCAGCTGCAGATGTCGCCGGTCAAACAAGCCGCACTGGAACTCGGTCTGCCCGTGCAGCAACCGCTGAATTTCAAATCGGAAGAAGCGCTGGACATGCTGCGCAGCTACGAGGCCGACCTGATGGTGGTGGTGGCTTACGGCCTGATTCTGCCACAGGCGGTTTTGGACACGCCGCGTCTGGGTTGCTGGAACGTGCATGCCTCGCTGTTGCCACGCTGGCGCGGCGCCGCTCCGATCCAGCGCGCCATCGCGGCCGGCGATACGATCACCGGTGTCTGCCTGATGCAGATGGAAAAAGGTCTGGATACCGGTCCGGTGCTGCTGCAGTTGAAAACACCGATCGGTCCGAAAGACAATGGTGGTAGCCTGCACGACCGGCTTTCGCAGCTGGGCGCGGAAGTGCTGCGTGACGGCCTGACCCTGGCCCGTGCCGGTATGAGTTTGCAGGCCGAAGCGCAGCCGGAAGCGGGCGTCACCTATGCCCGCAAAATCGAAAAATCCGAAGCAAAACTGGAGTGGGACTTGAGTGCGAAAGCCCT
>CAJAPA010000052.1 GCA_903942465.1 uncultured Gammaproteobacteria bacterium | reverse complement strand
GCCGGCCTGTTCGAATACCGCGCCGGCTTTCATTACCCGCGAGCGCCCGCCGCCGCCTTCGGGCCGCTGCCAGCGGTCTTCGGCGAAGTGGCCGCAACCATCGCTGGTTCCCAGAGCGGCGCAGATGCGGTCCTGCAAGGACTGTAAATAATGGCTGACGGTGTCGAAAGGGTTCATGGACCGGACCGGTGATTGTCTGCGTCCATGATACCGCGCCCGTGGGCTTATAATGAACAGGATGAGCTTGCCGACCACCCCACCCGATATCCATTTCAGTGACGACTGCGCCCAGGCGATGCCGTTCCGCTTCCGCGGTGAAGGGGCTTTGCCCTGCACCTTTCTGGCCGGCAATACCGCGGCCGAATGCTGGCACATGGGCCAGGATTACGCCTTCACCGCCCTGCACGTGCAGGAAAGCGATGACCTGGTGTCGGATACCCGCGCAGCCTATACCGACCTGCTGAGCCAAGTCCGCAGTTCAGCGCATCCGTTTCTCATCCGCATCTGGAATTATTTCGGCGACATCAACCTCGGCGATGAAGACGCCGAACGTTACCGCCAGTTCTGCGTCGGTCGGGCACAGGCGGTCGATGCCGAATTCAACAATCCCCCGCCGGCCGCCACCGCCATCGGCGCCGCCCGCCGCGACGGCCTGCATGTCATCGCACTGTGCGCCAACCGTCCGGCCATGGCCCTGGAAAATCCGCGGCAGACTCCGGCCTGGCAGTACCCGCGTCAGTACGGCAAGGTCTCGCCGGGCTTCTCGCGCGGCGCGCTGCTCGACGCGGGCAGCGAACATCCGCTGCTGCTTGCCTCCGGCACCGCCAGCATCGTCGGCCATGCTTCGGTCCATGTCGGAGATGTGGCCGAACAATGCCGTGAAAGCCTGCGCAATCTACGCGCCCTGCTCGACGAAGGCGAAAAACACAGCGGCGTGCCGTTTGCCTTCGGTCAGTGCCGGGCTTTGCGCGTCTACATCCGTGATCCGCAGCAGCTGCATGCGGTGCGCACGGTGTTCGAGGCCAGCGGCCTGCCGCCGGAAAACATCGTGTATCTGCATGGCGAGGTCTGCCGGCGCGAGCTCGCGGTCGAGCTGGAAGGTGTTTTCTAAAGTTTTTTAACCACGTGCTGTGCCGTGATAAATCTTTTGTCACTGTTAAGACTAATCATTTACTTCCATAAAAAACAGGAATTTGGTCTGCTGCGATTGGTTTGGAAAATAAATAGCCTTGTGCGAAATCACATCCTGCCCAAGCCAGGGAATCATTCTGCTGCTCAGTTTCTATACCCTCCGCAATCACCTTAAAATTAAGCTCATGGCTAAGACGGACGATATATCCAACGATTGTTGCACTACTGGAAGAAGTATCAATGAAATCAATTAAGGACTTATCTATTTTTATATAGTCAAGCGGCAGGGTACTTAATTGCTTGATACTCGAATAGCCGGTTCCGAAATCATCAAGCGAAATGCCAATTCCTTGGTTTCGAAGCTTTTCAAGAAGATTTAATACATCATCGCCAGCAAGCAATAGACTTTTCTCAGTGATTTCAAAAACAAAAGTGCCGTGTTCCCTTGAGAATGAAGCTATTCTGCTCTCTAATCTGTTTAAGTCCTCAAGAATATCCATAAGATATACCGAAGGAATATTGATGCCGACCTCGGCCCATATGCCGTGATTTCTTTGCCACTGCTGCATATGCTCGGCTGCGTTGATCAATACCCACTCTGTCATTCTTATCATCTGGCCTGCGTCAAGCAGATCGATAAATTTGTCAGGCGAGACGCGGCCTCGTGTAGGGTGATTCCAGCGAATCAGCGCTTCGACTTTCATTTTTTTGATATGGCCAAGACTGATAATCGGCTGGTATTCGATTTCAAAATGACCGGCTGTAAGACTGTCCCCAAAATCTGAAATAAGAATCAGGCGATTCTCAAGCTCAGCTTGCATTCCGTCTTCGTAGCGAACCAGTCTGCCGCCGCGTGCCGCCTCCGCCCATAAAGCGGCATTTCGCGCATGACTAATACCCAAAGAAAAATTAGACTTACTATTTGCAACCAGATTAACTCCGATGAATACATTCGTAGGCAAGGTCTGGGCATAAAGCGATATTGATTTACTTAGTTCATCAACGACAAATCTATCGAATTTATGGTCAGCCCGCCCGCTGTCAACCTTGGATAAAATTAAAAACATGGTATCTGAGCTGCGTGAAATAATGGATTCATTCCCAAAGATACTTACGATCTTATCGGCGACTGAGGAAATGAAAGAAAAGTGCTCATTTTGAGAAAGTATGATTCGAGACTCCTCAATGCCTTTTACATCAACGCATGTAATTTGGTAAAAGCCGTGACCAGGACTGTCCGAAAAAATAATTTCTAAGTTTTCAATGAAACCAATTTCGTTGAGCAGTCCTGTAGCCAAATCATGCGTTCTGGTATATTCAATGTCTTGAATTCGGTTATCCAAGTCCTTGTTCAGGGTAATGATGACTTTTGAGATTTTATTCGCAACTTCAATTGTTTTTCTGTTTGAGGAAATAATTTGTCGTGATATGGCCTGCATCAGAAGACCAATTATTGAAGAGCAGATTATGATGCGCGCCGATATGTATAGCGCTATAGATCGATCCAGCTTGGCAATGGCGAGACTTAAACATAACAGCGCCAGTGTCAGGACGAGAGACACTCTTGGCGACATTATGAGGTGAATCAAATAGATTGCAATCGGTAGAAATATAACGGTCAGCATTCCATTTGTCGATGCGACTGTGCAATATACGCCGACTATTGTGCATCCCAAGAGATACTTTATTTTTATCTTCGATAAACTGTCTTTTTTATACAACAGCCACAAACCGAAACAAAAAATCAACACGCCAGGGAAAACCCCTATTGCAGGATTTTTGATTCCTTGATTCAAGTTCAACACATCGAACCAGACGAGGAGCCCGGTCATGCTCAGAAGTGCTCCTGTCAGGCAGAGCGTGACTCCAATCAGTCGAGTCGGTACCTGACTGCGGTTCTGATTCGCCTCATTGAGATCAGAAAGCAGATTTTTCGCCCACAAAAGAATATCTGCGATATCAGTCCTGTTAAATGCCCTGTTTTCATTCTTGATCATTCGAACATTATTCTTATTCGGCAATCGTGAATGTGTCGCTTTTGTTACGCTGGCCCCTCAATTTATGAGTTTGAAACAAAAAATGTGATTCATATCACATTTAAAGTTTCTATTTAAGGGTTTCCTCAAATAACTCGTAGATCCGCCGGTACTGGTCGTACCAGCTTTCCGGTTGCACGTAGCCGTGGCGTTCGAGCGGATAGGACGCCATCGTCCAGTTGTGCTTTTTCATTTCGATCAGTCGCTGCGACAGACGCACTGAGTCCTGATAGAACACGTTGTCGTCCATCATGCCGTGGCTAATGAGCAACGCGCCTTTCAGGTTTTGCACGTATTCGATCGGCGAGGATTTCCGGTAGGCCTCCGGATCGATGTCCGGTGTGTTCAGGATGTTGGACGTGTACTCGTGGTTGTAGCTGGTCCAATCGGTGACCGGGCGCAGCGCGGCACCGGCCTTGAAAGCCTCCGGGGCACGGAACAGCGCCATGAAGCTCATGAAGCCGCCGTAGCTGCCGCCGTAAATGCCGACATTGGCCCGGTCGCCCTGGTGATTGGCGACCATGTAATCGACACCGTCAAGATAATCCTCCAGCTCCGGATGGCCCATCTGCCGGTAGATCGCGGTCCGCCAGTCGCGGCCGTAACCTTCGGATGCGCGGTAGTCCATGTCGAGCACCACGTAGCCCTGCTGCACCAGCAGGTTGTGGAACATCTGCTCGCGGAAATACACCGGGTAACGTGCGCTCACGTTCTGCAGATAGCCCGCGCCGTGCACGAACATCGCGATCGGGTATTTTTTTCCGGCCTCGGCGTTTTTCGGGCGGTACAGTTTGGCCCAGATCACGCCGGCACCGTGTTTGGACGGCACCTGCACGTATTCCGGCTCGATCCATTCGCGTGCTTTGAATTCTGCGCTGCGGGTGTCGGTCAGTTTCCGGGTGTCGCCCTTTCCGGCATCCACCACGGCCAACTGTACCGGCAGGTAGCTGCCCGAATAGCGCACGGCCAGACGTTTGCCGTCCGGCGACAGGCTGAAGTCCTCGACGCCATCAAGGGCCGTCATTTCACGCAGGTCGGAACCGTCACGGTTGACGCGGCAGACTTCGTAATCGCCCGGCCAGCGGCGGTTGCACAGGAAGTAGGCCTGGCTGCCCTCGGCATTCCACTGCACGCTGCTGGCTTCGTAGTTGCCGGCGGTCAGCATTTTCGCGGCTTTGCCTTCACCCACATACAGGTGGCTGTAGCCGCTCTGTTCGGACAGATACCAGAAGCGGTTGTCGGGCAGGAAGCCGAATTCGTTGAAGCTCCAGTTGATCCAGGCCGGATCGGTCAGGCGGTGACGGACATTCAGTTTGCCGCCGGTGAAATCGACACCGACCAGCCAGCGGTCCTTGTTGTCGATGGCGCGCACCATCAACGCAACCTGCGTGCCGTCGGCGCTCCATGCCGCCGGTGCCTCCATGCGCACCGCCCGGTTGCCTTTCAGCGGATCCAGTTTCTGGGCCTTGCGCAGGTCCGCCAGTGGATCGGCGGCGATGCCGGGCAGCGTCGAAAAATCGAGTTCGCGCACGCGTTGCGTGCGCACATCGACCAGCCAGAGTTTCTGCGCCAACGGCATGTTGCGGCCGACCCGTGTGCGTACGTTTTCGAATTCCTCGAAGCCGCTTTCGGTCACGTACTTCGGCATCTTGCCGGTCTGGCCTTCATCGGCGCCTTTTTCGGTGGTGGTGACCAGGGCATAGCGGCCGTCCGGCGACAGCGAGCTGCCGGAGATATCGAGCTTGCTGCCGAGGTAGGTGGCCGGCATCGCGCCGCTGCCGTCACCGGCACGCCGGTCATCGCGGTCCTTGTTCAAGGCCTCGCGTTCGGCTTTCTGCCGGGCCAGGGTGGCGATCAGCCGGAGCTCATGCGCGCTTGCGGCGCTGGTCGGCGGGGTTTTCTTCGGATCGTTTTCCGTCTTCAGCTGCAACACCGGTTCGATCAGTCCGTTCCGCGCCGTGAACCAGTCGTTGCCGCGCTGGAACAGGACGCTGCCGTCGCTGCCGAATACCGGATTGGATTCGGCTTCCGCGCTCTTGGTGATCTGCGTCAGGCTGCTGCTGCTGAGCTGGCGCAGGAACACATCGCCCTGACGCACGAACAGCGCGCGCTGGCGGCTGCGGTCGAAGCTCTGCTGGGCTTCGTCGAGCTGTGCCCAGCCCGAATTCTCAACGCGTTGGCTGGCGCCATCCGAGCCCACGCGGTAGGTGGCGCGTACCGGGCTGCCGGTCAGTTTCTGGCGGTAGTACACAGTACCGGAGTCGGCCGACCACCAGGCCTGTTCGACCGGCGTGCCGATCCAATCCGGATGGGCCATGGCCTGGTCGAGCGAAATCGGCGTCTGCGCACAAACGGCGGCACTGAAAACAAGGGCGGAAAGGGACAAAAGACGGCGGGCGGACATGCGGCATTCCTTGATGAAAACTCCCATAGCGTACCAAATAATAAAGGGCTTTCCTGAAAGCGCGTTGTAGAGGACAATGAGGCAAAGGCCTTGGACCGCGTATGCCCGTTTTCGTCTACAAATCACTGCGCAAACCGGATACCTACCTGTATTTGCCGAAAGCCGATTCTTTCGCATCCCTGCCCGAAACCGTCGCCGCGCCTTTGCAGCCCTGGCAGTTCGTGCTCGAGTTCGAACTTGCGCCCGGAAAGCGCCTTCCGCGCGTCGATGCCGCCGTGCTGCGGGCCAACCTCGATGCGCAGGGATTCCACCTGCAGTTTCCGCCAAGCGTATTGGATCCCTTGGTCGCCGGGGGCGTCGGCGATGGTTGAGTTCGCTCTGCTGGCCGTGAAGCTGGCCGTGTTTCATGCCGTCATGGTGGAACTGCTGAAAGCCGGCGCACATCCGAAGCAATGGCGCTTTCTGCCGATGCTGAAATCGATTGCGCATGTTGCCGGCGCGTGGCTGCTCTTGCAGTGCGGCCTGGCCCTGCTCTTGATCTGGCCGATCCAGGCCGTGCAGCAGACCCAGAGTCTGCTGTCGGCGCTGGCCTTGTCGGTCGCGGCCGGGGTGGTGGTGCTGGGTCTGCAGCGCATCTGGCCGAACTGGGCGCAATGGCAGCAGGACTACCGGCAGGGCTGGCCGACCTTCGAGGCCAGCCATCCGCGGTTTGCATTCTGGCGTTCAGCCTTGGCCGGCTTCGTGCTGTTGCTCTTGGCTATACCGGCGCTGTTGGCCGGGGCCGGTTGGGCATTCTGGCCGCAGGCCTCCAGTCTGTGGTTGCTCGGCTACGGCGTGCTTGCGCTGCTTTGGCATGCGGTGGCTGTCAACATCCCGCTGCCGAAAACGGTGGCGCCCGGCGAAACCACAACGGCGGAGGTTCCCGCCTCGGCAAAATCAGCGGCGCCATCGCTCGATCCGGATATCGCCCTGTTGCAAGCCGTGCACAACGGCCAGGTCGATGCGGCATTGCAGGCGCTTGACGCCGGTGCCAACCCGCATCAGTTGCCGACGGCCGGTGCCAAGGACCAGCGCAGCCTGATGATGATCGCCGGCACGCTCAGCGATCTGCGTCTGATGCGCGCCTTGATCGGCAAGGGCGTGGATGTGAATGCCTTCCATGCCGGATTGAATCCTCTGCTCAGCGCCACCCGCGACAGCTGGCATGGCCGGTCGGAAGCGGTCACCATGCTGCTGACCAACGGTGCCAGAACCGATGTCACCGATTCGGACGGCAATACGCCGCTGCATCATGCCATGCGCAGTACCGATGCGGCCGTGGCGGCCCTGCTGCTGGATGCCGGTGCCGGCATCGAAGCGGTCAACAAGGAAGGCTATACCCCGCTGGCTTTGGCCTGCCAGGCGGCCAATTGGCGGGTTGCCCGCTATATGCTCGAACGCAAGGCGAAAGTCGAACCGGCCGGCGCGGTTCCGGTCATGATTGCCGCCGCCGGCGCTGAGGATGATGAAATCGGCATCCGTCTGCTGCACAAACACAAAGCCAAAGTGGATGTGCGCAATGCCGCGCAGATGACGCCCTTGATGGTGGCCGCTCAAGCCGGGCTGACCGAAGTGGTGTCGGCGCTTCTGGAGCTCGGCGCCCAGGTCAATGCCCAGGATGATGCCGGCATCACCACCTATATGCTGGCCGCACAGGCCGGCGAGGTCGAAGTGCTCAAGCGCCTGCAGGCCCAGCCGAAGCTGTCGCGCACCGCGGTGGATGCGCAGGGACGAAGCGCGCTCGACCACGCCCTGGCCAGCGGGCGTTGGTCGGCCGTGGCCTGCATCGATCCGGCTTATGCCCTGCCGGAACACCTCAGCGAAGCCCCCTTGCCTGAGCGCCGCAGCAGTGGCGGCCAGCAGTTGTTTGCCGTGCTCGGTACGGGCGATACCGCCGCCGCCGATGATCTGCTCAGCGCCGGGTTGCAACCGATTGGCACCGAACTGGCTGAGCTGTTGCTGTCCTTCTGCCAGCAGGACCGGCGGGAAATCGTCTCTTGGCTGCTCGCGCACGGCGCCAGCGTGTTCGGCAGCGATGCCCAGGGCCGCAGTGTTTACCGGCGGCTCATGGCAGGCACGCAGAATCTAGCCGGATTGCTCGGCTACCTGATGGCCATGCCGGTGCCGATAAGCGGCTCGGTCACAGTGGCCGCCTATCTGGAATGCTGTCTGCGCAATGACTTCCATCGCCGTGCCGATGAACAGACCGCCCTGCAGTTGCTGCAACAGGGCGCAGATCCGTTCGGCGCACTGGCCGGCGCATCGCCGCTGGTTTTGGCAGTGCGCTTGGGCTGGCAACGCGTCGTGGATGAGCTTCTGGCCCGCGGATGTGATGCCAATGCACCGGATGCCGCAGGGTACACGGCACTCCATCACGCCGCCCAGCTGGGCCGTGACGGCATGCTGAAACCGCTGATTCTCGCCGGCGCAGATCCCGAGCGGCGTGCCCGTGATGGTCAAAGCGCGCTTGGCGTGGCGCTCCTGAATGGCAACACCGCGTCGGTGGCCTGGTTGTCCTGGCCGAATTGGCATCTGCCGGGTCGGCGCTTGTGCGGTCAGGATGTTCCGGCGGCGGTGCTGGCCGGCGATGCCGAAGCAGTCAAGCGCCTGCTCGAACTCGGATTGCCGGTGAGTGCTTTCGACGGCAAAGGATCAACGGCGTTGATTCATGCCTGCGGCCAGGGACAGACTGCGTTGGTACGTCTTCTGCTGACACATGGCGCGGATGCGGGAATTGCCGCCGCCAGCGGCGTCAATGCGCTCTGGGCCGCGCTCAGCCAGGCACATACGGAGGTCTTGCAGGAGCTGCTTTTCGGCGGTGCGGATGTCAACCAGACGGTTGCCGGCTTTTCGCCCCTGCATCTGGCCAGCGCACTCGGCAGTACGGAACATACGGCGATGCTTCTGGAATACGGCGCCGATGTTCAGGCACGGGATGCCCAGTCGCAGACCGCCCTGCATGCCGCGTCGGGCTTTCTGGTTTCGGAGAAAGCGAAACTGGATTCCGTGCTGCTGATCGACAGCCTGTTGCGCGCCGGTATGCCGACGGATGCCGCAGATAAGCACGGCCAGACGGCGCTACACCTGCTCTGCGGCGCCAGCCTGCAGAAATCACAGGTGCTCAAGGAGGGCCTGGTGCTGTCGGCGCTTGAACGCCTGCTGCAGGAAACGCCGGCAATCGATGCCCTTGATGCGCGCGGATTCACGCCCCTGCATCACGCCGCCGCGCGGGGTTACAGCCAGTTGGCCGGCCGCCTGCTGCGTGCCGGTGCCGACCGTCAGCTGCGCGACAACCTCGGGCGCAGCGCCTATGATTTCGCGGTCATGGGCGGTTTTTCGGAAACCGCCAATCTGTTGCAGGACAGGCCCGAGCGGGTTGATATTGCCAGCCTGCTGATCAAGAAAGATCAGGGCTGATCACCGTCCGGCCGATCAAGGCGGTCGGCATCGAACAGCGCCTCCAGTTCGCGGTAGGCTTCTTCGGCACTGGCGATCAGCGCGGCCTCGTTGTCATGAACCAGATACTGCTCGGCAAGGATGTTCTCGTCGTGCTCGAGGAAAAGCCGGGCGTATTCCTCGGCGCGCTCGTGGCGGATGCCCAGACCGATGAAAGCCATCTTGCCGATTTCAACGCTGGAATGCAGTGTTTCACGGATGGCCGCGACGCCCATGTCCATCAGGCGGAAGGCATGCTGGCGGTTGCGCGCGCGCGCGATGATGCGCAGATGGGGATAATGCCGTTTCGCCAATCGCGCGATTTTCAGATTGGTTTCCGGATCGTCGGCGGTGATGATGAGCATTTCGGCACCGGCGATGTGCGCCGACTGCAGCACCTCCAGACGGGCCGGATCGCCGAAGTAGATCATGCTGCCGAATTTGCGCGATAGCGCCACCTGATCGACGCTGTTTTCAAGCGCGATGAAGGGAATCTTGCGGGCGCCGAGCATGCGCCCGACGATCTGGCCCATGCGACCGAAGCCGGCAATGACCACGCGTGGATGGCCGTCCTCGATGCTGTCGTAAACCGGGGCGGCGGTTTCGGCGGGATGCCGCTTGAAATAGGCCTGCATCGCCATCAGCAACAGCGGTGTCAGCGCCATGCTGATGCCGACAATCGCGACAAGACGGTCGCGCAGCAGCGCATCAATCAGACCGAAGCGCACGGAATCCGCGAATACCACGAAAGCGAACTCACCGCCCATCGCCATGGTCGCGGCCAGCAGCGCGGACTCTCGCAAGCCGATGCGGCTCTGCCATTTGCCGATGATCAACAGCACACCGGCCTTGATGGCCATCAAAAACAGAACACCTGCGGCGATAAGAAGCGGGCTGGATGCAACGGTCGTCAGATTCACGGTCATGCCGACCGAAATGAAGAACAGTCCAAGCAGAAGGCCTTTGAACGGTTCCACCTGAGCTTCGATTTCATGGCGGAATTCCGAATCGGCCATCAGCACGCCGGCCACGAATGCTCCCAAGCCCATCGATAGACCGACCGAATGCATGATCCATCCGGTACCGATCACCAACAGCAGCGCCATGGCAGTGAAAATTTCGCGCATCTGCGTCCAGGCGACGGCACGGAACAGATAGCGCATGACATGCCGACCCAGCAAGATCATCAATAGCAGGACGAGGATGGCGTAAAGTGCCATGCCACCGGTGAAGTGCTCACTATCGGACTGGGCATGACCGAGCAAGGGGATGGCGGCCAGCAGCGGGATCGCTGCGATGTCCTGGAACAGCAGGATGCCGAATGCGGCTTTACCATGTGCCGAGTTCAGTTGCTTGCGTTCGGCCAACAGCTGCAACACCACCGCGGTCGATGACAGCGCCAGAGCCAAAGCGATGATGGCGGCACTTTGCCAGCGCAGCCCGAACGCCAGCAGTGCGGCATACAGGAGGGCCGCACTGAGCAATACCTGCACGCCGCCGGCCACGAAGATGCGGTGCCGCATCTGCCACAGGCGAGGCGGAGACAATTCCAGGCCGATGACGAACAGCATCATCACCACGCCCAGCTCGGAAATAGCCAGGGTGCTGTCCGGATCGCTGATGACCGCGAACCCGTAAGGTCCGAGCAGCAGACCAACGAACAGGTAACCGAGCACTGCACTCAAGCCGAAGCGCCGGAACAGCGGAACCGCCAGCACCGAGGCCAGCAGGAACCAGAGCATATCAATCAAGCCGGAACCATGCATGGGAATCCATTTTCCGCCACGACGCGGCGGTCTGAGTAGAGTATAAACTCTGGCATGAATTCTGCTAGACTCGAATTGCACGGCGCGGCACAGCACCGGCAGCATCAAACTGTATTCTGGGGATGGAAAATGTATCGTGTGCTTTTACTTTGTGGCTTTCTGCTGTCCATAGCGCCGACGCTTGCGGTGGGCCAGAGCACCGAGTTTTCCCGGCGCCTCGCCGGAACCGTGGATGTTTCAGCGGCCGGACAGGTGCAGACCTATACCCTGCAATCGGCCGGCGTGCCGGCCATCGATCAGAGCCTGGGCAATCTGGTCGAGTCCTGGATATTCAAGCCGCAGACCGGCATCGCCCCCAAGCCGGTCCGTGCCGAGTTCCAGATTACGCTGGTGCGTGCCAGTAGCGAAGACCGCAATTACACGGTGAAGCGCGTGGAGTTCTTCCCGGAGAATGCCCGCATCACCGTCCGCGGCGCCAGTAGCGCCGAAGAGATGGCCTACTGCAAGCAGCCCGATGCCGCGCCCCGCCGCGATGTCATCTGCCCGGCGGTGCTTCCGTCAAACGCGGATCTTGCGGCAATGGCGGTCAGCGGGGAAGCCTACATCGCGCTCCGGAAAACCGATGGGGGTGCAGAATCGGCACTCGAAAGCCTATCGCTGTACGGCAGTCAGAATACCAAGTTGCTCAACAAGGCCGCGGCACTGGCCAAGAAGGAGTTCGCCGCCGCCGCGCTGGCCTGGGGCCAGAAAAACGCTGCTGCATTTCTGCAAGACCGGGATTATTTCGTGACCAGGGTCGAATTCGTGCAGTCCAATAACCGCGCTGCCTGGCGCCGTCAGGAAAAAGCCGACGTCCCCGCCATCGATTGGCTCACCCAAGCCGTCCGTGCCCGGACGGTGTATGTAAGTCAGGGTGGATTGGAGCTGAAGTAAGGTTTTTTGTTAAGCAAACGAAGGAATTCTCAATGATCCGCAAATTCATTTTGACGATGGCATTTCTCGCGATTTCAGGACATGTGTCCGCTTCTGCCGAGGACCTTAAACAGTTCATCGGCTATTACCAGGGCGAAATTACCGTAACGGCCGAAGGCGCGGTCAAACAGGTTACGCTGAATAAGAAAGACTCAGCAAACCTGGATGCGTTGATTATTTCCCAGATCAAAAAATGGGAGTTCTACCCAGTTATGATCAATGACCGTGCCGTCGAAGCAACGTCCCCGTTCGATCTGCAGGTTATAGCGAGTTTTACCGCTGGAAATAAAATGAGCCATATCACGTTCCGTGAGGTCACCATCGGAAAAAGCGATGTCGAGCTGGCTTTGATCAAAGCACAATCGGCCTATCCTGAGGCTAAAAGCAAGCGTGCCGCTATCCATTATCCGGTTGATGGGGCAAGAAATGGCTATGGCGCCGAAATGCTAGTAGCGGTCGAAATAGATGCAAGTGGAAGTGTAAAGCAGGCTGATGTATATAATATTGCGCTTACCAATTCAGGCCATCGCACGGATAAGACTGCGAGGTATTTTGCACTGAATACCTTTGGTCGAAACGCGTTGGCTGCCATCCGAAAATGGCGATGGACTCCGGAGGAAATGGCGGAGTATGAATGTATCAATGGCTGCATCAGCAAGGTTTCAGTCCAGTTCACGATGGATAACAGAGCAAACTGGAGTACCTATTCCGATCTAAAAATTGAATTGCCGTCATGGGCGCTGCAATTGGATCCCAACGTGCAGCTGGACGAAACGAAAAGCAGGTATGTGAAACTTAAAACCGATCCGACCAACAAGGATATCGCTGTCGGATCATAATGCGGCGCATTTCTCCGGAGAGTGCATGAAATTGGATGCGTTCAAACAAAACCCCCGCGCTTGCGGGGGTTTTGATTTACCGTGCCGACATCCGCGGCGCGTAATTGATCCGCCGCAACTCCACCAGCGCTTCGTCATAAACACGGCCCTCGATGAGCTCGTAACCCATCAGCGCGTACACGCGGTCGCCGACGAAAATCGGACGGGCGTTGCCGTACCAATCCACGCAGCTGGCCTGACAGGCATCATCCTGCGGCTTACCCGGTGCCGCCACCAGCAGGCCGAGATCGCTCAGTTGCAGTTTTTTGTTGCGCAGGTATTTCACCGCCGCCGTCGGGCGATCTTCGCTTCCGCCCAGGATCGGCAGGCCGAGCAGGCCGGCCGACTCGCCCTGCGGCTGGTAGAAGAAGCCGTGCGTCCGGCTTTCGCTCTGCACGGCGTTGCGCTGGATGTAGCCGGAAACCGGCGTGGCCTTGGCATCCAGACGCACGCTGGAGAACACCAGATCATTGCCGGCATTGCCGACGATCAATGCATCGTTGCCCATCGCTTCGATGCGTTCGGTGCTGTGCTTGAGCGCCAGCGGCACAGCCTGGCCACCGGCGGCATAGGGCACGGCGTATGTGGCGGCATCGCCACTGCGGGTGTACTGGCTGCCGTAGATCAGCCAGTCGCCGACATAGCGGTTCTGGATGCCCCATTGGTACTCGGCGGGTAACGGACGATAGTGTTTTTCCTGCGAGCGCGCGCTGCTGTTGCCGAAGGCGCGCAGCGGTGCACGCAGCAGTGCCAGCGAACCCGCACGGCCTTCGGCACGCCACATGCCGTCACCATTGGCCTGTGCACCGACCAGCACATTGATGTAACCATCGCGTTCCAGGAAAGACATCTGGTCGATCGGATTGCCCGAAACACGTAGCGCCTGCGGCATGCCGTTGCCGAGCGGCATGCGCAGCAGCAGGGATTCATTCGGTTTGCGGGCGCGACCGTAAATACCGTTGCCGCCGATCCAGACATAGACCGCGTCGGCGGCCACGTAGAACACGCGGCTGCTCGGGCCGAGCGCGGCCTTGGCCCGGCATTCGAGCGTGGATTGTTCGGTGATGTCGCAGGTGGTCACGCTGTGCAGGGTCAGATCATAGGCGCTGCTGGTAAGTCCGGTTTGGTAGATTTCAGAAGCCGGCAGGATGCGTTTGAACGCGCCCGGTTTTGCTTGCCATGCGCGCACCGCCGGTAGGCTGTTGGCGCTGTCGCCATACAGGTTCACTTCCATCGGCGCATAGAAAATAAGCTGTCTGCCGATCAGCCGGCTGGCATAGTTGCGCGAGGAGTAATAGTCGTTGCTGCGAAGATGATAGGTGTTGCGGTAGCTCAGCTTGCCGGCCTCGTCGATGTGGAACAGACCGACTTCGGTGCCGCCCCGCGCGTAGCTGTAGCCGATGACCACGATGGTGCGGCCGCTGATCAGCATTTCATCGTACCAGGCGCCCTGCGGCGATATGCCCGGGCCGTAGGCGTTGACACTGGACACTGGACGCAGCACGTTTTTTCCGGCTTCGATGCTGAAGATCCGGCCACGGCGCAGCACGATCAGGTAGTCGCCGAGTTTCTTGACGATGCCGCCCTCGTCCACACCCTGGGTCTGCACGTTGGTGATGGCGTCGCTTTCCGGTGCGTCGGCGGCCACGCGTGACCCGGTGACCTGCACCATGTCGAGCGACTTGGACTCGCTTGCCGCGCTAGCGGGCGCCGGCGGCGGTATGCTGGTCGGCATCGGGGTGTCATAGGTTTTGGCGGCGGATTTCTTTTGCGCCTTGCGCTGGGCTTCGGCCTCCTGCGCCTTGATTTTCGCCAGATGGCTCTGGAACGCCGCTTCGCTGGTGAACGGCTGCAGATGGGCGGGGCTTTCGGATGCGTTCGCAGAACCGGCGGCGAACAGAACGGCGGCAAGCAGCAGGGGGCTCGGTTTCATGGGCGGTCTCGCGTCGGGTGTGCTTTACAGTTAGCAGAGCGCATGATAGAACGCAAACCGCCGACGCAGAGCCGGTTAAGTGCCGTTTAGATTCGATGATAAAAAACCCCGCCTGAGCGGGGTTTGATAGAAGCGGATATCAGTGTTTTTTGGTCGCTGTACTGCCCATCAGCTTGTCGGTGTAGGCGATGCCGATGGCAGAGATAATGAAGATGGTATGGATGATGGTCTGCCACATCACGCCGGTTTCGGTGTAGCGCGAACCTTCACTGCCGAGCGTTCCGATATCGATGAAGGTCTTCAGCAGGTGGATTGAACTGATGCCGATGATGGCCATGGCCAGTTTCACTTTCAGCACACTGGCGTTGACGTGGCTGAGCCATTCCGGCTGGTCCGGATGGCTTTGCAGGTTCAGGCGCGAGACGAAGGTTTCGTAGCCGCCGACGATGACCATTACCAGCAAATTCGAAATCATCACCACATCGATCAGGCCGAGTACAGCCAGCATGATGAGCTGCTCGTTGAGGGACGTGGCGTGCGAAATCAGATGCCACAGCTCCTTCATGAACAGTACCACGTACACGCCCTGGGCCACGATCAGGCCCAGATAGAGCGGAAGTTGCAGCCAGCGTGAGCTGAAAATCAGTTTCTGAAGTGGATTCAATTGCGGTGTGCCGGAATCGTTCATGTTCGGTATTTCCTGTGGCTCAGCCGCGCTTCATCGCGCTGAAGAATTCGTCATTGGATTTGGTGGTCTTCATCTTGTCGAGCATGAATTCCATCGCCGCCATTTCGTCCATCGGATGCAACAGTTTGCGCAGGATCCAGATCTTCTGCAGCATGTCCGGATCGATCAACAGGTCCTCGCGGCGGGTGCCCGAGCGGTTGATGTTGATGGCCGGGAACACGCGTTTCTCGGCGATGCGGCGGTCCAGATGCACTTCCGAGTTGCCGGTGCCTTTGAATTCCTCGTAAATCACTTCATCCATCTTCGAACCGGTATCGACCAGCGCGGTGGCGATGATGGTCAGCGAACCGCCTTCCTCGACGTTGCGGGCCGCGCCGAAGAAGCGTTTCGGACGGTGCAGGGCATTGGCGTCGACGCCGCCGGACAGCACTTTGCCGGAGCTCGGCACCACCATGTTGTAAGCGCGGGCCAGGCGGGTGATTGAATCGAGCATGATCACCACGTCTTTTTTATGTTCGACCAGACGCTTGGCGCGTTCGATCACCATCTCGGCGACCTGCACGTGGCGGGCTGCCGGCTCATCGAAGGTCGAGCTGATCACTTCGCCGCGCACGGTGCGCTGCATTTCGGTCACTTCTTCCGGGCGCTCGTCGATCAGCAGCACGATCAGGTGCACTTCCGGATGGTTGTTGATGATGGCCTGTGCGATGTTCTGCATCATCATGGTCTTGCCGGCCTTCGGCGGTGATACGATCAGTGCGCGCTGGCCTTTGCCCTGCGGCGCCATCAGGTCCATGATACGGCCGGTGATGTCTTCGGTCGAACCGTTGCCGCGCTCAAGCACGAAACGGCGGCGCGGAAACAGCGGCGTCAGGTTTTCGAACAGCACTTTGTTTTTGGACTGCTCGAGCGGTTCGCCGTTGATGGTATCGAGCACATTCAGCGCGACATAGCGTTCGCCGTCCTTCGGATTGCGGATGCGGCCGGTGATGTGGTCGCCGGTGCGCAGATTGAAGCGGCGGATCTGGCTGGGCGAAATGTACACGTCATCCGGACCTGCCAGATAGCTGGCATCGGCCGAGCGCAGGAAACCGTAACCGTCCGGCAGGATTTCCAGCACGCCTTCGGCGGCGACGCCGGCCGGATGCCGGGTCAGCACTTTCAGCAGCGCGAAGGTCACATCCTGACGGCGCATGCGCGCCACGCCTTCGTGCAGGTTGAGCTGCTCGGCCATTTCCAGCAGCTTCGGCATCGGCATGCGCTTGAGTTCGGTCAGCGTGTAGTTCGGGAAATCCGCCGGCAGCTGCGGCGGCTGATAAACCGGGCGCTCTTCGTAATTGCCGTTGTTGCCTTCACCTTCGGGGCGCGGCTGGCGATCACGGTTCTGGAACCGGTCTTTGCGGTTCTGGAAGCGGTCGCGGCGGTTGTTGTTCGGATTATTGTGACGATTCTGCCGGAAATCCTGACCTTCGCCGCCGTTGTCGCCGTCGCCATTCTGGCGCTCGTGCGACGGCGCTTCAGCAGGCGTGTTGGCCGCAGGTGACGGCGGCGATTGCTGCGGTGCGGGATCGACATGCACCACGACCTCCGCCGGAGCTTCGCTCTTGGGCTTGGCGGTTTTGGTGATGCGGGGTTTACGGGCTTTTTTGGCGACGTCGTCGCCGGAGGTGTTTTCGTTTTCTGACACAGGGGAGTCCTCGCGAGTGCGAGCAGGGGAGAAGGGGGGAGAGAGGAAATTCGGGCCGCGCGTGGCGCGTTCGCCATTAAATTAGCATTGTTGCCCGCCAAGGGCAAGCGGCCGGGGGCAGACGCCGCCGGCCGGGTGCGGAAATCAGATGTTGCTGTCCACGAAAGCGGCGAGCTGGGCCTTGCCGACGGCGCCGACCTGGGTGGCCTGGACTTTGCCGTCCTTGAACAGCATCAGGGTCGGAATGCCGCGCACGGCGAACTGGCGCGGGGTGCCGGGGTTGTGGTCGATGTTGATCTTGACCACTTTCACTTTGCCGGCGTGGCTGTCGGCGATGTCATCGACCAGCGGGCCGATCATCTTGCACGGACCGCACCATTCGGCCCAGAAATCCACCAGCACCGGGGTGGATGATTTCAGGACGTCGGCATCGAAACTGGCGTCGGTTACGTGGTGGACTTTATCGCTCACAGAAGGGCTCCTTGCAGGGGGTTGGCCGTGTCGGCACGGGCTTTAGGGTAGAATAGGGGCGCACAACGCAAATACAATCCCAAT
Source organism: uncultured Gammaproteobacteria bacterium (assembly GCA_903942465.1). GTDB lineage: Bacteria > Pseudomonadota > Gammaproteobacteria > Xanthomonadales > Xanthomonadaceae > Arenimonas. Next base: position 2,445 of record CAJAPA010000052.1, on the reverse strand, counting down.
CGCCCGAATTCTCATAGCGCAGTTTGCGCCGTCCGGGGGCGCAATGCAAGCGGCAAGGCCGCTGCGGAAACCCAAAAATGACTGATAAAGCACTGACCGATATAGCCTTTTCCAACTTCGACATCACCCCTGCATTGCTCGATGGCCTGGAACAGGCCGGCTTCTCCCGTTGCACGCCGATTCAGGCGATGACCCTGCCTTTCGCCCTCAGTGGCCGCGACGTCGCCGGGCAGGCGCAGACCGGTACCGGTAAAACCCTGGCCTTCCTGATTGCCTGCATCAACCGCCTGTTGACCAGACCAGCCTTGGCCAACCGTCGCAGAGCCGATCCGCGCGCCATGATTCTGGCCCCAACCCGCGAATTGGCCATCCAGATCGCCAAGGATGCCGAACAGTTCGGTTCCGCACTCGGCCTTAAATTCGCGCTGGTCTATGGCGGCGTCGATTACGACAAACAGAAAGCCATGCTCGAGCAGGGTTCGGACGTCATCATCGCCACCCCCGGCCGGCTTATCGATTACGTGAAACAGGGTGTGGTTTCCTTGCACGCCTGTGAAGTCTGCATTCTGGATGAAGCCGACCGCATGTTCGATCTCGGCTTCATCAAGGATCTGCGCTATCTGCTGCGCAAACTGCCGATCCGCGAAGAGCGCCAGACCCTGCTGTTTTCGGCCACGCTCAGCCACCGCGTGCTTGAGCTCGCCTATGAACACATGAACGATCCGGAAAAGCTGTCGGTGGAAACCGAAACGGTGACCGCCGCGCGCGTACGCCAGCTTCTGTATTTTCCGGCCATGGAAGAAAAACTGCCGCTGCTGATCAGCCTGCTGTCGCGCGTCGAAGGCGGCCGCAGCATGGTGTTCGTCAACACCAAGGTCTGGGTCGAGCGCGTTGCGCGCGCCCTGGAAAAAGCCCATTACCGGGTCGGCGTTCTCTCGGGCGACGTGCCGCAGAAGAAGCGCCAATCGCTGCTGGCCAAGTTCCAGCGCGGCGAGCTGGAGATTCTGGTCGCCACCGACGTGGCCGCCCGCGGTCTGCACATCGACGGCGTCAGCCACGTCTACAACTTCGACCTGCCCTTCGATGCCGCCGACTACGTGCACCGCATCGGCCGCACCGCGCGCCTCGGCGCCGAGGGCGACGCCATCAGCTTCGCCTGCGAACTGTATGCCCAGGGCCTCCCGGAAATCGAAAGCTACATCGAACAGAAAATTCCAACCGCGCCGGTCACGTCGGAGCTTCTGGTCGCCATTCCGCGTCAGCCCTTGCCGAAGGCCGAGAGCGGCGAAAGCATCGCCGACATCTTCAACGAAGTGCGTGCCAATGCCCCGGCCGACAAGCGCGGCGGTCCGAAATCCGGCCGTTCCTCCGGCGGCCCGCGCGGCGACAAGCCGCGCAGTGACCGTCCACGATCCGATAAACCGCGATCCGACAGGCCGCGTGGTGAACGCCCACAGGGCGAACGTCCGGCGGTCGCCAAGCCGGTCGAAGCGGTTTCCGCCCCCGTGAGCGACGCCGCGCGCAAACCGCGCCGCCGCAGGAAACCTGCGGATGCCGGACCGCGCGCCCAGACGCATTCGTCTTCCGTCGCACCGCCGGCCGCCAAGCCATCCGTTCTGTCGCGCATAAAATCTTGGTTTACCCCCTCCTCGCCGAAGCCGTAATACGGCACACTAAGCGGGGTATCCTCAAAGAAGGCGTGTGATGACACTTCTGCGCTTCGACGGCGTCAGCAAAAAATATCCGGGCGGCCATCTGGCTCTGGAAGACCTGAGCTTTTCCGTCCAGGCCGGCGAAATGCTGTTCATCACCGGACATTCCGGTGCCGGCAAAAGCACACTGCTCAAGCTGGCACATCTGTCCGAGCGTCCGAGCGCGGGCGCAGTCTGGTTCGACGGACGCAATCTCGCCGACCTGCGCGGCGGCAAGGCCGCTCTGCACCGCCGCCGCCTCGGCCTGGTGCATCAGGATCACTGTCTGTTGCTGGACCGCACCGTGTTCGACAATGTCGCCTTGCCTTTGCAGATCGCCGGCCTGTCGCCCATGCTTATCCGTCAGCGCGTGCACCAGACGCTGCAGAGCCTGGGTCTTGCCGAGCGTGCCGGCCACCGTTCCACGGACATCTCCACCGGCGAGCAGCAGCGCGTCGGCATCGCGCGTGCCATGGTGACCCAGCCGGCCCTGCTGCTGGCCGATGAGCCGACCGGCAATCTCGATCCGGGTCTGGCGGCCGACATCATGCAGCAGCTGGTCGGAATGTGCGCCCAGGGCACGGCGGTGGTCATCGCCAGTCATGATCTGGCCTTGGTCAAACGCATGAAAAAGCGCGTGCTGGTCATCGACAAGGGCCGCCTGATGGATGACATCTCGCCGGAGGAGTTGGCCGATGAGTAAGTCCTACAGCGCTTTCGCCGCCTGGCGGGCACAGCATGCCGCCGCATTCCG
>CAJAPA010000051.1 GCA_903942465.1 uncultured Gammaproteobacteria bacterium | reverse complement strand
TGCACCCAGAAATGGGTGTCGATCAGCTTGGTCGAGAACATTTCCTTCAGACCGACCACGCGCGGAATCAGCATGTACATAGAACCGATCGAAATCATCGCGACCCAGCCCAGCGCGCCGGAGTGCACATGGCCGATGGTCCAGTCGGTGTAATGCGACAGCGCATTCACGGTCTTGATCGACATCATCGGACCTTCGAAGGTCGACATGCCGTAGAACGACAGCGAAACGATCAGGAACTTCAGGATCGGATCGGTGCGCAGCTTATGCCAAGCGCCCGAGAGCGTCATCATGCCGTTGATCATGCCGCCCCAGCTCGGGGCCAACAGGACCAACGAGAACACCATGCCGACCGATTGTGCCCAATCCGGAATGGCGGTGTAATGCAGATGGTGCGGGCCGGCCCACATGTAGATGGCGATCAGGGCCCAGAAGTGCACGATGGACAGGCGGTAGGAGTACATCGGGCGGCCGGCCTGGCGGGGTACAAAGTAGTACATCATGCCCAGGAAGCCGGCGGTCAGGAAAAAGCCGACCGCATTATGGCCGTACCACCACTGCACCATGGCATCCACCGCGCCGGAGTAGACCGGGTAGCTGTGGGTCAGTGCGGTCGGAATGGCCAGCGAATTGACGATATGCAGCACGGCCACGGCGATGATGAATGCGCCGTAGAACCAGTTGGCCACATAAATGTGCGGGACTTTGCGCTTCATGATGGTGCCGAAGAACAGCACCGCATAGGCGACCCAGACCACGGCAATCAGGATGTCGATCGGCCAGATCAGTTCGGCGTATTCCTTACCCTGGGTCAGGCCCAGCGGAAGCGTGATAGCGGCCAGCACAATGACCAGCTGCCAACCCCAGAACACGAAGGAGGCGAGACCGTCGGACAGCAGCCGTGCATGACAGGTGCGCTGCACCACATACAAACTGGTTCCGAACAGGGCGCAGCCACCGAATGCAAAAATCACCGCATTGGTATGCAGCGGACGCAGCCGGCCGAAGCTGAGCCATTCGAGGCCCATATTGAGAGAGGGCCAATACAGCTGGGCGGCGATGATCACCCCCACCAGCATGCCCACGACGCCCCAGATAACGGTCATGATGGTGAATTGCTTGACCACCTTGTCGTTATAGGAGTTTTCTTTGTCAATTGACGCCATAACGCCTCCAGAGTTGAATCCCCGACCATAGTGCCTGAACCGCGGCACCTTTTATTTGACCTGAATCAAAAAGCGCCGGAACTTACAGCCAGCCGGCCTTCTTCAGTCCCCGATACAGCATGAAACAGATGGTAAAAATGGTGAGCCCGACCAGCGGATAGCCCAATTGCCATTCCAGCTCGGGCATATCGGCGAAGTTCATGCCGTACCAGCTGGTGATCAGGGTCGGTGCCGCCAGCAGCGCGGCCCAGCCGGCCAGGCGCTTCATGGTGTCGCCCTGGCTGACCGTGACCAGCGACAGATTGGTCGCCATGGCCGAGGACAGGGTGTCGCGCATAGTATCGATGGATTCGTTCAGGCGTATGACGTGGTCATGGACATCCCGCAGATAGACCCGGACTTCTTCACGGACCAGATCGCCGTGGAACTCCAATAGCGTGGTCATGATGTCCTGCAATGGCGAGACCGCCAGCCGCAGCTTGGTCAGGTCGTTGCGGAGCCGGTACAGGCGGATGATGGTGTCTTTCTGGAAGCTCGACGACAGAATGGCTTCCTCCAGCTCGTCCAGGGCCTGTTCGTGATGGGCGATGATCGGGAAGAAATTGTCGACAATCTGGTCGAGCACGGTATACAGGGCCATGCCGGTGCCATTACCCAGATAATCCGGATTCTTGGCACAGCGTTCGCGGGCGGCGCTGAACGAGAGCGTCCCGCCGTGTCGGACGGTCAGGATGAAGTCGGTGCCGAGGAACAGGTGGGATTCGCCGTAGACGATACCGCCGTCCAGCATCTGTGCGGTATTGACGACGATGAACAGGCTATTGCCGAAACGCTCGATTTTCGAGCGCTGGTGGGCTTTGTGGGCGTCTTCGACGGCCAGCGGGTGCAGGTCGAACTCGACCTGCATCTTGAACAGCAGGGTTTCATCCGGTTCGAACAGTCCGACCCAAATCAGACCGCCCTCAGCGCCAAGCGCGTCAGAGATGCGGTCGAGGCTCAGTTCGTGGGTATTCCCGTCGCGGTCGTAGCGGGCGATGAAGCGAACTTGTTCGCTGCGGCTTTCGAGTAGGCTGGGCGCATCCATGCACCCATGATAAACAGCCTGTTCAGGACTGCAAGCTATTTCCGTGCTTCGGCATGCAATGCCGTTTTGGCCACCAACCAATGCATGGGCAGGGTCATCAGAATCCAGATCATGTTGCTTTGTCCGCCGGTGGAACCGAACTTCAGCAGCACGGCGAGTACCGCCGACAAAGCCACCGCTTTGACCGCAAGCAGATAGGCCTTGCGGCCCCAATCCGAGCGCTTGCGACCGAAATACAACATCAGGGCAAGCCAGGCCAGCGGGCTGAACAACAG
>CAJAPA010000050.1 GCA_903942465.1 uncultured Gammaproteobacteria bacterium | reverse complement strand
TGATGGAGCGATGCTGCGTCTTACGGGCATTATTCCACCGTCACCGATTTCGCCAGATTGCGCGGCTTGTCGACATCGGTGCCGCGCGCGATGGCGGTGTGGTAAGCCAGCAGCTGTACCGGAATCGAGTGCACGATCGGGCTGAGCAGGCCGACATGGCGTGGAGTGCGAATCACATGCACGCCGTCAGAATCGCTGAAGTGGCTGTCGGCATCGGCGAACACGAACATCTCGCCGCCGCGTGCGCGCACTTCCTGGATATTGGATTTCACTTTTTCCAGCAGGCTGTCGTTCGGGGCGATCACCACCACCGGCATGTCGGCATCAACCAACGCCAAGGGGCCGTGCTTGAGCTCGCCGGCCGGATAGGCTTCGGCGTGGATGTAGGAGATTTCCTTGAGCTTGAGCGCGCCTTCCAGCGCGATCGGATAATGCAGGCCACGGCCGAGGAACAGGGCATGATGCTTGGGCGCAAACAGGCCGGACCAGGCGATAATCTGCGGTTCGAGGTTGAGCGCGGCCTGCACGCTGCCCGGCAGCAGACGCAGATCGTCGAGCAGGGCTTTTTCATGCGCCGCATCCAAGCGTCCGTGCAGTTTGGCCAAGGTGCCGACCAGCGCGAACAGCGCAATCAATTGCGTGGTGAAGGCTTTGGTCGAAGCCACGCCGATTTCGGCACCGGCACGGGTGTAGAACACCATACGGCTTGCGCGCGGAATGGCGCTTTCCTGCACATTGCAGATGGACAGGGTTTTGTCCTGACCGAGGCTCTTGGCGTATTTCAAGGCTTCCATGGTGTCGAGCGTTTCGCCCGATTGCGAGATGGTCACAATCAACTGCTTCGGATCGGCATAGGCGTCGCGGTAGCGGTATTCGCTGGCGATTTCCACACTGCAGGGAATGCCGGCGATGGCTTCCGTCCAGTAACGCGCGGTCAGCCCGGCGTAATAGCTGGTGCCACAGGCCAGGATCTGCACCGAACGGACATCGGCCAGCAGCGTTTCGGCATCATTGCCGAACAGGGCCGGCGAAAAGCCTTCATCCATGATTGGCTCGATGGTATCGGCCAGCGCGCGCGGCTGCTCGTGGATTTCCTTCTGCATGAAGTGGCTGTACGGGCCGAGCTCCATCGAGGCCAGCGACACATCCGAGCGGTGCACAGGCCGGGTAATCGTGTTGCCGTCAGCGTCATAAACCTGCACGCCGGCCAGGGTCACGTCGGCCACATCGCCCTCTTCCAGAAAGATGACATCACGGGTGGCCGACAGCACCGCCGAGACATCGGAGGCGATGAAGTTTTCACCTTCGCCCAGACCGACCAGCAGCGGGCAACCCATGCGCGCGGCGATCAGGCGTTTGGGTTCGTTGCGGTGGATGACCGCAATGGCATAGGCGCCTTCGAGATCCTTGACCGCGCGCCGGGTGGCGGTCAGCAGATCGCCGCTTTCGGCGTAATAGTGATGCACCAGATGACCGATGACCTCGGTATCGGTCTGCGATTCGAACACATAGCCCAGCGCGCGCAGGCGTTCGCGCTGCTGCTCGTGGTTTTCGATGATGCCGTTGTGCACCAGCGCCAGTTCGCCGGAGCTGATGTGCGGATGCGCATTGAGTTCGGTGACCCCGCCGTGCGTGGCCCAGCGTGTGTGTCCGATGCCGACCTGGCCGGTCAGCGCTTCGGCCTGTGACGCCGCTTCCATTTCGGCCACACGGCCGGTGCGGCGCACGCGCTTGATGCTGTCGGACATGACCGCGATGCCGGCGGAATCATAGCCGCGGTACTCGAGGCGCTTGAGTCCGTCGACCAGGAAATGCACCACATCCCGTTCCGCTACCGCTCCGACAATGCCGCACATAAGGCTTCCTTAGGGTGATTTGGGTTTCTTGGCCGGTCGCTGCCAGCCGTTCAAACTCAGTTGTTTCGCGCGCGCCACGGTCAGGGTATCGGAAGGCGCGTCCTTGGTGATGACCGAACCGGCACCGATGGTGGCGCCCGCGCCGATGCTCACCGGTGCCACCAGCGAGGAATTGGAGCCGATGAAGGCGCCGTCGCCGATTTCGGTCAGCGATTTATTGACGCCATCGTAATTGCAGGTGATGGTGCCGGCACCGACATTGACCTTGGTACCGATCTCGGCATCGCCGAGATACGTAAGGTGGTTGGCTTTTGAATTCGCGCCGATCCGGGTTTTCTTGCTTTCGACGAAGTTGCCCAGATGCACGCCCTCGGCCAGTTCGGTGCCCGGGCGCAGACGCGCGAACGGACCCAGCACGCAGTCGGGGCCGGCCTGTACGCCGTCGAAATCGCAATGTGCGTGCACCACGCTGCCAGCGCCGAGCTCGACGTCCTTCAGCCTGCAGAACGGCCCGATGCGTACGCCGTCATGCAGCACCACACGGCCTTCGAACACGACATCGACATCGACTTCGACATCCATGCCGGCGCTGACCGAACCGCGGATATCGACGCGGGACGGGTCGGCGAAACGCACGCCTTCGCGCATCAGGGCTTCGGCCTGCCGACGCTGGTAGCGACGTTCCAGTACCGCCAGTTGCAGCGCATCATTGGCACCGTCGGCTTCACCGGCACTGAGGCAGCCCACGGCCTTGGCCGGATGTCCTTCGCCTGCGGCCATCGCGAAAATGTCGGTCAGGTAGTATTCGCCCTGGGCGTTGGTATTGCCCAACCCGGCCAACCAGCGTCGCAGCGTGGCGGCATCGGCGCTGACCACGCCGGTATTGATCTGCCGCACCGCCTTCTGCGCGGCATCGGCATCTTTCTGTTCGACGATGGCCTGCACCCGGCCATCATTGTCAGTCAACACGCGGCCGTAGCCGGTGGGGTCCTCCAAGGTTTCGGTCAGTACGGCGGTGCCGCCTTCGGCAGCAGCCAGCAACTGGCGAAGCGTGGTTTCGGTAATCAGTGGCACATCGGCGTACAGCACCAGCACCTGGGCGCCATCCGGAACACCGGGCATGGCCTGCAGGACGGCATGGCCAGTCCCCAGTTGCTGCGCCTGTTCGGCCCAATGCAGATCGGCCTGCGTGGCGAACGCGGCACGGACCTGATCGCCGCCATGGCCATAAACCACATGGATGCCGGCGGCGGCGAGCGCCCGGGCGGTGACGACGGTGTGGCCAAGCATGGGGCGCCCGGCGATCTGCTGCAGCACCTTCGGGCGCCGCGACTTCATGCGCCTGCCTTCGCCGGCGGCCAGAATGATGACATGTAAGGGCTTTTGCATAATGCCTCCCGCAAGCGTTTATTATGCCCGAGCCGACGCCTGCTGAATACAGGAAGTCCGCTTAGAAAAAAACCGGCCGAGGCCGGTTTTGTTCCAATCAGTGCTTGAGGTTTTTGCGCAGGCGCTCGAGGGCCTGCAGCTGGGCCATGGCCTCGGCCAGTTTGGTCTGGGCTTCGGCGATTTCCATGGCTTCGGAACGGTTGGCGAGCACGCGCTCGGCTTCTTCCTTGGCCAGTTTGGCCTTGGCTTCGTCCAGATCGGCCGCACGTACCGCGGTATCGGCCAGAACCGAAACCAGCTGCGGCTGCACTTCCAGGATGCCGCCGGAGACATAGAACTCCTGCTGCGTGCCGCCTTCCAGCATCACGCGCACGTAGCCGGGCTTGATCCGGGTGATCAAGGGCGCATGCTGCGGCGCGATGCCGAGCTCACCCATTTCACCGGTCACCACCACCATCTGCACGGAACCGCTGAAAAGCTCCTGCTCGGCACTGACGATGTCGCATCGAATGGTTGTCATGTCTTGCTCCGGTGGATTACGCGGCGGCGCTCATTTTCTTGGCTTTCTCGATGGCTTCATCGATGCCGCCAACCATGTAGAAGGCCTGTTCCGGCAAATGGTCGCATTCGCCGTCACAGATCATCTTGAAGCCACGGATGGTTTCTTTCAGGGTGACGTATTTGCCCGGCGAACCGGTGAACACTTCGGCCACGTGGAACGGCTGCGAGAAGAAGCGCTCGATTTTGCGGGCGCGCGACACGGCCTGCTTGTCTTCTTCCGAAAGCTCATCCATACCCAGAATGGCGATGATGTCCTTCAGTTCCTTGTACTTCTGCAGGGTCGACTGCACGCGGCGTGCGGTGTCGTAGTGTTCGTTGCCGATCACGTTCGGGTCCAGCTGGCGCGAGGTCGAGTCGAGCGGATCCACGGCCGGATAGATACCGAGCGAGGCGATGTTACGCGACAGCACGACGGTGGCGTCGAGGTGGGCGAAGGTGGTCGCCGGCGACGGATCGGTCAGGTCGTCCGCGGGCACGTACACGGCCTGGATCGAGGTGATCGAACCGGTCTTGGTCGAGGTGATGCGTTCCTGCAGAACGCCCATTTCCTCGGCGAGGGTCGGCTGGTAACCCACGGCCGACGGCATACGGCCGAGCAGCGCCGACACTTCGGTACCGGCCAGGGTGTAGCGGTAGATGTTGTCGACGAACAGCAGCACGTCACGGCCTTTGCCGGTGGTCGGGTCTTTGTCGTCACGGAAGAATTCAGCCATGGTCAGGCCGGTCAGCGCCACGCGCAGACGGTTGCCCGGCGGCTCGTTCATCTGGCCGTACACCATCGCCACTTTGTCGAGGACGTTGGAGTCCTTCATTTCGTGGTAGAAGTCGTTGCCTTCGCGGGTACGCTCGCCCACGCCGGCGAACACCGACAGGCCGCTGTGCTGCTTGGCGATGTTGTTGATCAGTTCCATCATGTTGACGGTCTTGCCGACACCGGCGCCGCCGAACAGACCGACTTTACCGCCCTTGGCGAACGGACACATCAGGTCGATCACCTTGATGCCGGTTTCCAGCAGTTCGTTGGTCGAGCTCTGCTCTTCATACGACGGGGCCGCGCGGTGGATTTCCCAGTGCGCCTTGGCATCGACCGGACCGGCTTCGTCAATCGGATTGCCGAGCACGTCCATGATGCGGCCGAGGGTACCGGTACCGACCGGAACCGAAATCGCATGACCGGTGTTGGTCGCGACCAGGTTGCGCTTCAGACCGTCGGTGGAACCGAGCGCGATGCAGCGCACGATGCCGTCGCCCAGCTGCTGCTGGACTTCGAGGGTGATTTCGGTGTTCTCGACCTTCAGCGCGTCATACACTTTGGGCACTTCGTTGCGGTTGAACTCGACGTCCACCACCGCGCCGATGATCTGTACAATCTTGCCTTGGCTCATTTCGGTATCCTCAAAAAGTCAAATCTGTAATTCGTGAATGGGTGCGCCAGGCGCGTTATACAGCGGCGGCGCCGCCGACGATTTCGGAAATTTCCTGGGTAATCGCCGCTTGACGCGCCTTGTTGTAAATCAATTGCAGGGTTTCGATCAGCTTGTTGGCATTGTCGGAAGCCGACTTCATGGCGACCATGCGTGCGGCATGTTCCGAAGCCAGGTTTTCCAGCACCGCCTGGTACACCAGCGATTCGACATAACGCGTGACCACGTGGTTGAGCACGGTCTTGGCATCCGGCTCGTACAGGTAATCCCAGCTGTGTTTGGAATCGAGCGATTCATCAGCCGGCAGCGGCAGCAGCTGGTCCTGTACCGGACGCTGTGCCATGGTGTTGATGAAGTCGTTGTAGCACAGGAACACGCGGTCGATGTTGCCGGCTTCAAAACCGTCGAGCATGACCTTGATCACACCGATCAGTTGTTCGACATGCGGCTGTTCGCCCAGATGGGTGACCGAGGCCAGCATGTTGACTTTCAGACGGCGGAAGAAGGTGGCGGCTTTCTGGCCCACGCACACCAGATCGATTTCCACACCCCTGTCCTGCCACACGCGCATGTCGGCCAGGATGCGGCGGAACATCTGCGAGTTCAGGCCACCGCACAGGCCGCGGTCGGTCGACACGATGATGTAGCCGACGCGCTTGACGTCTTTGCGCTCGACCATGAACGGGTGCACATAGTCGGTATTCGCTTTGGCCACGTGACCGACGATCTGACGCATCATGCGCGCGTAAGGGCGCGATGCCTTCATGCGGTCCTGGGCCTTGCGGATTTTAGAGGCTGAGACCATTTCGAGCGCGCGCGTCACCTTGCGGGTGTTCTGCACGCTCTTGATTTTGGTCTTGATTTCGCGTCCGCCTGCCATGTCTTTCTCGCTATCGCTTGTGGGGTTGCGGGCACCCAAGGGCGCCCGGTCGCATTACCAGCTACCGGTGGCCTTGAATTCGGAAATCATCTGCTTGAACTGCGCGTCGATGTCCTTGTCCCAGGCGCCGGTGGCGACGATGTTCTTTTCCAGGTCGCCGTAGCTGTTGGCCATATGCGCGTGCAGGCCGGCTTCGAACGCCAGGATCTGCGGCAGCGCCACGTCATCGAGGTAACCTTCGTTGGCGGCGAAGATCGACAGCGCCATTTGCGCGATCGACATCGGTGCATACTGCTTCTGCTTCATCAGTTCGGTCACGCGCTGGCCGCGTTCAAGCTGCTTGCGGGTGGCTTCGTCGAGATCGGAAGCGAACTGCGCGAACGCCGCCAGCTCACGGTACTGGGCGAGCGAAATACGGATACCGCCCGACAGCTTCTTCATGATGGTGGTCTGTGCGGCGCCGCCGACGCGGGACACCGAGATACCGGCGTTTACCGCAGGACGGATGCCGGCGTTGAACAGGTCGGTTTCCAGGAAGATCTGGCCGTCGGTGATCGAAATCACGTTGGTCGGCACGAACGCCGAGACGTCGCCGGCCTGGGTTTCGATGATCGGCAGCGCGGTCAGCGAGCCGGTCTTGCCCTTGACGGCGCCGTTGGTGAATTTCTCGACGTACTCTTCGTTGACACGGGCAGCGCGTTCGAGCAGACGGGAGTGCAGATAGAACACGTCGCCCGGATAGGCTTCACGGCCCGGCGGACGGCGCAGCAGCAGGGAGATCTGACGGTAGGCCACGGCCTGCTTGGACAGATCGTCGTACACGATCAGGGCGTCTTCGCCGCGGTCGCGGAAGTATTCGCCCATGGTGCAGCCCGAATAGGCCGAGATGTACTGCATGGCGGCCGATTCGGACGCGGTGGCGGCGACCACGATGGTGTGGGCCAGCGCGCCGTTTTCTTCCAGGCGGCGCACGACGTTGGCGATCGAGCTGGCTTTCTGGCCGATGGCGACGTAAATGCACTTCACGCCGGTGCCTTTCTGGTTGATGATGGCGTCGATGGCCAGCGCGGTCTTGCCGGTCTGACGGTCACCGATGACCAGCTCGCGTTGGCCGCGGCCGACCGGAATCATGGCGTCGACGGACTTGTAACCGGTCTGCACCGGCTGCGACACCGATTTGCGCCAGATCACGCCCGGAGCCACTTTTTCGACCGGAGCGGTCAGCGAAGCGGTGACCGGACCTTTGCCGTCGATCGGCTCGCCCAGCGCGTTCACCACGCGGCCGAGCAGTTCCGGACCGACCGGCACTTCAAGGATGCGGCCGGTGGTCTTGGCCACGTTGCCTTCCAGAAGATGCTCGTAATCGCCGAGGACCACGGCGCCGACCGAGTCGCGCTCCAGGTTCAAGGCCAGCGCGAAGGTGTTGTTCGGCAGTTCGATCATTTCACCCTGCATCACGTCGGCCAGGCCGTGGATGCGCACGATGCCGTCGGAAACGGAGGTCACGGTGCCTTCGTTGCGGGCTTCGGAGGCCAGGTTCACTTTGTCGATTCGACTCTTGATCAGTTCACTGATTTCGGACGGATTGAGCGTCTTCATGGGAATTCCTAGGTTTCTGGCCGTAGCCAGCGGTTAATTGAAATTAATTGGCAAGACTTGCGTTGAGGCGCACCAGCTTGTTGCGGACCGAGCCGTCGATCACCACGTCGCCGGCGTCGATCACCGCACCGCCGATCAGCGAGGCGTCGACCGCGGTCTGCACTTCGACATCGCCGCCGAAACGCTTTTTCAGCGCATCGGTCAATGACTTCAGGCTTTCCGCCGACAGTACTTCGGCCGAGGTGATGGTGGCCTTGACCACATGCTCGCTTTCGGCGCGCAATGCTTCAAACAGCGCGTAGATTTCCGGCAACAGCGCCAGACGGCCGTTTTCGGACAGCACCGCGAAGAACCCGCGCACGGATTCCGGGGCTTCCGGATGGCTGATCAGATCCAGCAGCTGCGACGCGGTTACGCGCGGATCGCCGAGCATGTCGGCAAGCCGGGGAACCGTGACGGCATGTGCGGAAAACGAAAGCGCTTCCGAAACATCCTTCAATGAGCCGGCTTCTTTGGCCAGCATGAAAATAGCGCGGGCGTAAGGACGGGCGAGCGTGGTGGCTTGGCTCATGGGGGACTGCCTCAGATTTCCGAAGCCAGCTCGTCAAGCAGCGCTTTATGGGCGTTGCCGTCGATTTCGCGGCGGATGAGTTTTTCGGCACCGGCCAGAGCCAGCGTGGACACCTGCTTGCGCAGCTCTTCGCGGGCCTTGTTGGCGGATTGTTCGATTTCGGCGTCGGCCGCGGCCTTCACACGCTGCGCTTCGGCAACGGCTTCATCCTTGGCGGCATCGATGATCTGCAGACGGCGGGCTTCGGCCTGGGCGATGATTTCATTCGCTTTGACACGGGCTTCGCGCAGGACTTCGTTGACCTTTTCTTCGGCCTGGGCGAGGTCCTTCTTGCTGCGATCGGCGGCGGCAAGGCCGTCGGCAATCTTGGCCTGACGCTCTTCGATCGCGGCCATGATGCCCGGCCAACCGAATTTCATCACGACCCAAGCCACCGCGAAGAACGCGAGGCCCTGGATGATGAGCGTTAAATTGATATCCATGATCTAACTCCTATGGGCCGGCGGCGGGACGCTGCCGGCTGCAAGACGATGCCTGAATTAGGCGCCGAGGGCGGAGATGAACGGATTGGCGAAGATCAGCAGCAGGGCGATGGCGACGCCGATCATCGGAATGGCGTCGAGCAGGCCGGCGACGATGAACAGTTTGGTCTGCAGCATCGGGGTGAGTTCCGGCTGACGCGAAGCGCCTTCCAGGAATTTGCCGCCGAGGATGGCGAAGCCGATGGCGGTACCGAGGGCGCCGAAGCCGATCAGCAGGGCGGCGGCGATGACGGTCATGCCCATGACGTCGGCGATGAGATTGATGTTTTCCATGATGCTCTCCGTGGTATTGCGGTTAAAGGTAATAACAGGTCAGTTTGAAACAAAGGGTAAAGCAAAAACGATTAGTGCTTCTCGGCGGCCATGCTCAAATACACCACAGTCAGCATCATGAAGATGAAGGCCTGCAGGGTGATGACCAGAACGTGGAAAGCGGTCCAGATGAATCCGGAAATGAACTGCACCGGAATCATCGCATAGGTCGACAGCGCATCCAGCGAGGAGCCGAGCGTCATCACCGCAATCAGAATGAAGATGAGTTCGCCGGCATACATGTTGCCGAACAATCGCAGGCTGAGCGAAACCGGGCGGACCAGCTCCTCGATCAGACGCAGCAGCAGATTGGCCGGAGCCAGCAGAATCGCCATCCACAGTTTATCGGCATGGAACGGGGCGGTGAACGCCTCTTTCACGAACAGACCGAGACCTTTGTGTTTGATGCCGAAATAGTGAATCAGGAAGAATACGCCCAAAGCCATGCCCAGAGTGGTATTCAGATCGGCCGTCGGCACAACGCGCAGATAATCCTTGAAGCCAAGCGCCGGACCGACGGTGTGCCAGGCACCGGGCAGCAAGTCGACCGGAACCATGTCCATGAAGTTCATCAGGAACACCAAGCAGAAAATGGTGACCGCCAGCGGCGCGATGAACTTGCTCTGGCCGTGGAAGGTTTCGCGCACGAGTCCATCGATGCCGGTGACCACCATTTCCAGCGCGCACTGCAGCTTGCCGGGAACACCGGAAGTGGCGCGGCGGGAAACATAAAGGAAGAAGCCGACGAACAGGACGCACATCAACAGCAGGAAGAACACGCTGTCAACGTTGATGGTCATGAACTTGCTGTCGCCGACATGCCACTGCAGATGGTGCAGATGGTGCTGAATGTATTCGGTCTGACCACCAGTTGATTCTTCAGCTGCCACGTTTCACCTTTGCATCGTAATAATTGAACAATTGGATGACCAACAACGAAAACACGAGGCCCGCAAGCGTTGCAAACGGTGCCGGTGCAATCCACTTCATGCCGGCAAGCATGATTGAAAACACCAACACCCACTTCAAAAGCACCCCTAACAGCAGGCGGCTGAACCAAGGCGCCGCTCCACGCACGCCGCCGGTAAATGCCACTACCGACTGGAGGAACTGCCCAAGCGCAACAGCCAGCGCGCCAATCATGAATGCCACACCCTGCGATGGGCTATCAATCAGGGACCACGCTAAAGCAATAATCACTGCCGACAGGGCCTGCAAAACCAGCAACTTAGCGCCTTGGTTCAGCTGATTTTGGAAATGTCTGAGCATATTCCGCCATCCGAACCGCCGCGTCACGGCCCAAAATAATCTGCCGTATTATAGCAAAATACACCATGAAGGCAAGATAAAACACGGAGCACAAACGGGTCCGGCTGCATCCATTCATGGTTCATTCTGTGCCGCTCCCGCCCCCCTTTCAGGCCAATAAAAAACCCCAGTCCTGAAGGACTGGGGTTTAGGGTAAAGACCCTGGCGATGACCTACTCTTGCATGACAGAATCACACTACCATCGGCGCGGTTGCGTTTCACTTCCGTGTTCGGGAT
>CAJAPA010000049.1 GCA_903942465.1 uncultured Gammaproteobacteria bacterium | reverse complement strand
TGCGGGGTATTGGCATCGCGCGCCTCCAGGCTGAACTGGCCCTGGCTGGCCGATTTGATCTTGCCGAGCTTGCTGTTGGAGTCTTCGGCGAACTTCTGGGCCACCTGGCGGGCGTTGCGGGTCGCTTCTTCGATCATCTGCGGCTTGAGCGCGTTCAGTCCGGAGAATTGATAATCGGTGGACTGATAACCGCCGCCGACACCGACACCCTGCTTGCCGAGCTCGGCGATCTGGGTGTTCATCGCCCGCACCAGATCGATGTTCTTGGTGTACACCGTGGCGGTCTGCGTCGCGTAGTAGCGCAATCCGCCGCGATTGTCGTCGGCGTACTGGCCCTTGTCATTCACGTTCGGTGCCGAGAGCGTGATCTCTTCGTCCTTGAAGCCTTTGTCGCGCAGGAACTGACGGACCTTGGTCCCGTCTTTCTCAAGCTGCGTATACACCGCGGAAAGCTCGTTGCCGCTGGCGGCGAAGGTCACCGGCCACAGCGCGGTATCGGCCGGCACGTTGCGCTCCGACAGGCCTTTGACCGTCACCGTGCGTTCGTATTCCTTGAACCGGATCAGGCTCTGACCGAGCGTCAGGCCCAGCAGCAACAGTCCGAACAGAATACCGCCGGCAAGTATCCAGGCGCTTTTGGGGGTGGAAGTGGTCATGGGGTATTCCTCGGCGGAGAGTCGGCCTATTAAAGCAAAAGCCGGCCAGCTTGGCGATGCGGGAATGAGGGCCGGTTATGCGGCGTTTATCCGCCAAAGGCTTCGAGCTGTTTGAGGGCATGCGGCCACAGCGTTTCCTTATGGGCACTACGGAAGAAATTCAGATGGCCAATGGCTTTGCCTCCGAAATCCGCCGGACGCAGGGTTTCCATCACGGCACTGCGCGCGTTCGGATAATGCGCAATCAGGCTGCGTACCGCTTCCGAGGTGCCCCAGGGGTCATCGCTGATCTGGTACAGATGCAGATGGCCGGTGAACTGACGGGCATTGCCACGGGGATCGAACTGGCGGGCATCGAATACGAAATCGGCCTGCTGGGCCCATTCGGCAAATTCGCGGCCGAGCTTGGTGGGCAGATCATGATTCAGCCCGGCCCATCCCGGCCAATAACCGAACATGGCCGTACTCAGCGGCACCAATGCACGCCAGGCAAACCAATGGAAATAGCGGTGCGGGCGTGCCATCAAAGGCCAATAAGCCGACAAAGCCGCGATACCGAGAAGACCATCGATGCGGGCACTGGCGCGGGTCAGCGCCGGCATCCAGCCGCCGACGCTGTGACCGACGATATACAGCGGCTGTTCCGGGTGCTGCGCATGCATCCATTCGATGACGGCGGGGTAATCCTGTTCGGCCCATGACGAGAATCCGATGTCGGCATACTCCCGGATCGGGCGCAGTTTCGATTGACCGACGCTGCGGAAATCAAAGGTGAGCACGTCGAATCCGTGACCGGCGAGATAGCGGCAGAAGTTGTAATAGAAGGTCTGCGGTACCGCCGTGGCCGGACCGGCGATGACGCTGCGGCCTTTACGGCATGCCGGTTCAGCCGGAAACAGATGCCCGATCAGGCAATCATCTGCACCTACCGCAATTTCGATGGTCTGCATCGTCTGGTCTCCGCGCCGTCAATGCACCGACTGCGCCGGCGTGTCGCGTTCGACTTTGAACCAGGCGGCATACAGTGCCGGCAGGAAGAATATGGTCAACAGGGTCGCCACGATCAGTCCGCCCATGATGGCCACCGCCATCGGTCCGAAGAACACGCTGCGCGACAGCGGAATCATCGCCAACACCGCCGCCAACGCTGTGAGCACGATCGGCCGGAAACGGCGCACGGTGGCATCGATGATGGCGGCATAGGGCGCGCTGCCGGCGCGGATGTCGTGATCGATCTGATCGACCAGGATGACCGAGTTGCGCATGATCATGCCTGACAGCGCGATGGTGCCGAGCATGGCCACGAAACCGAACGGCACACGGAAAATCAGCAGGAAGGCGGTCACACCGATCAGACCCAACGGCGCGGTCAACAGCACCATGAACGCGCGCCGGAAGCTTTTCAGCTGCAGCATCAGCAAGGTCATCACCACCAGCAGGAACAGCGGTATACCGGCGGCCACCGATTTCGAGCCGCGCTCGGAGTCCTCCACGGTGCCGCCGGTTTCCAGCAGATAGCCGGTCGGCAGTGCGGCCCGAATGCTTTCGAGTTCCGGCAGAATCTGCGCGGTGACCGACGGCGGCGCGGTCTCGTCGTAGATGTCAGCCCGCACGGTGATGGTCGGCAGGCGGTTGCGATGCCAGATGATGCCATCTTCCATGGTGTATTCGAGCGTGGCGATCTGCGACAGGGG
>CAJAPA010000048.1 GCA_903942465.1 uncultured Gammaproteobacteria bacterium | reverse complement strand
AGCGGGTTCAGCAGCGTGCTCTGTTCGGAAACATGCGCGGCCCAGGCCAGGAATTCCGGCAGCTTGTCGATGTAGTCCCAGGGCGAGCGGATGATGACGGCACGGTAATGCGACCAGTCCACGAAGGGTTCATCCCAATACACCACGCGGTGTGCGATGCCGGCGGTGTCCAGCGCGGCCGACAGCGGGGCCAGATCTTCATCCAGGGCATGGGCGGCGGCAACGGAAACGAGGGCGAGCATGGCGGTCCTTTACAGGTTCTGGTAGTTCGGACCGGCTCCGCCTTCCGGCGTGACCCAGTTGATGATCTGGTACGGATCCTTGATGTCGCAGGTTTTGCAATGCACGCAGTTGGCGGCGTTGATCTGCAGGCGCTTGCCGGCGTCGTCCTGCGCGATTTCATACACGCCGGCCGGGCAGAAGCGCGTGCACGGATTGCCGTATTCCTCGGCGCATTGGGTGATGCAGATGTCGGTGTTGGCCACCTGCAGATGCACCGGTTGGTCTTCGTCGTGCTCGGTGGCGGCGAAATACACACCGGCCAGACGGTCGCGCGGGGCCAGCGTGCGTTCCCCATAATCGCGCTGTGGTGATTCGGCTTCGCTTAATTTTTTCAGGCTGGACCAATCCGCTTTCACCTTCAGTGTCCACGGCGACAGCCCGCCGGTCAGCGTTTCCCAGCCGGCGTTGATCAGCCCGAACAGGCGGCCTTTCTTGAACGCGGGTTTGAAATTGCGCACCTTCTTCAGTTCGGCGACCACCTTTGATGCGCGCAGCTTGGCGTTCCAGCCGGTTGAATCATTAGTGGCCGCGATGTGTTCGGCGGCCAGCATGCCCGAGCGCAGAGCCTGGTGCACGCCTTTGATTTTCGGCACATTGACCAAGCCGGCGGCGCAGCCGATCAAGAGCGCGCCGGGCATCTCGACCTTCGGCAGGCTCTGGTAGCCACCGGTGACGATGGCGCGTGCGCCGGCCGAGAGAATGCTGCCGCCCTCAAGCAGCGGTTTCACGCTCGGATGGTTCTTCCATTGCTGGAAGGCTTCGTACGGCTGGTAATTCGGATCGCTGTAGTCCAGACCCGAAACATAGCCGAGCGCGATGCGGTTGCCGTCCAGGTGATACAGGAAGCTGCCGCCGTAGGTGGCGCTGTCGGCCGGCCAGCCCATGCTATGCACGATCTTTCCGGGTTCAGAAACACCTTCGCGCACCTGCCAGAGTTCCTTGATGCCGATCGAGTAGCTTTGCGGATCGCAGTCGGCATCCAACTTGAATCGGGCGATCAGCTGTTTGCTGAGATGTCCGCGCGCGCCTTCGCCAAGCACGGTGGTTTTGGCGCGGATGTCGATGCCCTGGGTGTAGGTCGGTTTGTGCGAACCGTCCTTGGCCACACCCATGTCGCCGATGCGTACGCCGCAGACGGTTCCAGCCGCGTCGTACAGGATTTCGGAGGCGGCAAAACCCGGATAGATTTCCACTCCGGCCGCCTCACAATGACCGGCCAGCCAGGCGCACAGGGCGCCCAGCGAGACGATGCTGTTGCCGTGATTGTTCATCTGCGGCGGATTGATCGGGGCCTTGAAGCCCCCGGTTTTACTGAGAAACCAGAACTCGTCGTTCTTCGCCGGCACGCAGATCGGCGGTGGATTGCTGCGCCAGTCGGGAATCAGTTCGTCCAGCGCTTCGGTTTCAATCACCGCGCCCGAGAGCGCATGCGCGCCGACGCTAGAGGCTTTCTCGATGACGCAGACGCTCAGGGCCGGATTCTTCTGTTTCAAACGCAGTGCGAAAGCCAGCCCGGCCGGGCCGGCACCTACGGTCAAGACGTCGTATTCCATTACATCGCGTTCGGACATGGCATCACCTCGGAAAGATCGCTCTATTGTCGCGGTTTCACGCGCTTTGGGCAATAATCGCGGGATGTTCGAGGAATCCACACTTTCCGACCTGCAGGCCCTACCGCTCCCGCAGGCCGATATCGCCTATGCCGCCGCCTTTCTGCCGGCGGCGCAGGCCGATGCCCTGTTTTCCGCACTCGTGCACGGCGTGCCGTGGCAGCAACCGCAACTTTACATCCACGGACGGCAGGTACCGACGCCGCGTTTGTGCTGCTGGATGGGAGATCCGGACACGGCATACCGCTATTCCAACACCCGTTTTCTGCCCGAGCCTTGGACGGCGACGGTGCATGGGCTGAAATCGGCGGTCGAGGCGGCTTCCGGCACTGCCTTCAACAGCGTACTGCTGAATTATTACCGCGACGGCCGTGATGCCATGGGCTGGCACAGTGACGATGAACCCGAGCTTGGTCCGCAGCCGGTGATTGCGTCGGTCAGCCTGGGTGGGGTGCGGCGCTTTCTGTTGCGTCCGGCATCCGGCGGAAAATCATCGGGTATCGAACTGGCGCACGGCAGTCTGCTGCTGATGCGCGGCGATACCCAGAAAAATTACCGGCACAGCCTGCCACGCACCGCGAAGCCGGTGGACGGCCGAATCAACCTGACGTTCCGCAAAATCCGGACACCGGCCTTGGCGGAGTGATCTTATTTGGCCTTGCTGCGGCCGTTGACCAGGGTGAAGGCGATGATGTCGGCGTTGACGGTATTCAGGCCGCGTTCGAAGGCCAGCACCACATCCGGGATGTCCTTGCTTGCCGAGGGCACGGCCGCACTGAAGGTTTGTGCCGCGATGACGCGGTTGCTCGGATACTCCAAAACCTTCACATGCATCTGGATGACCGCATCGGGAATTTTTGCGCCCGGCGCATACACCGATTCGAACTGGCGGATGTCGACCAGCATCGCCACTTCCGCGGGTACGCCGCTGTTCTGGCGCGAAACGGATTTGATCCGGCCGGAGTTTTCCAGGGCCTGCACCAGATTGGCCTGCACCAGATCCGGCAAGGATTCCGACCAGTTGGCACCCTTGTAGACCTGCAGCACGTTGGGCTCCGGACGGACCGCAATGCGGTTGGAATCGAGAAAGGCAACGCTGTTCGGGCGAATGACCGTAAGCGACCAGCTCACTGCGGGCAGGTTGGCTGCATCCACCGCCTCCGGCCGCAGGGCATAAACCGCAATCGGATCCGGTTCTTTAATCAGTGAAATACAGCCGGCCAGTGGCAGTGCCACGACCAAGGCCAGCAGGAAGCGCAAGGGATGCTTGTTCATGGTTTGAATTCCTCGGTGGTGCTCTTTCCGGTCACCAGTGCGTTTGGCCGCTCTTCGATTTCGGCGGCAACGCGGCGCAGCTGTTTCAGCAGGGTGCGAAGCTCGGCAATGGCCGGACCGACCTGGGCCAGGCCCTGCTGCGAGAAGTTATCGATGGCATCGCCATTGGTTTCCAGCAGGCGGTTGGCGTTGCGCCCCAGTGCTTCGTATTGAACCAGGGTCTTTTCGAGTTTGGCGATCAGATCCGGCAACTGGTCGGCCACGCCGCTGTCGAGTTTCTTGGCGATGCTGTCGGTGCTGGCCAGGGTGCTGTCGAGTTTGGCGATGGCCGCGCGCGTGTCGCGGATGATGGCGCCGATATCCTGGCGTTCGGCAGCGACCGAGCTGGAAATCTTCTCGAGGTTGTCCAGGGTCTTGCTGATGCTCTTGATGTTTTCGTCGCTGAAGGCCTGGTTCAGGCGCAGCATGACGTTAGTGGCGGTGGTGGTGATGTCATCGGTCGAACTGAACAGTTTCGACAGCGCCGACTCCTTGGCGTAAATGCGCGGAACCGGGGTGCTTTCGGAGGGTACCAGCGCCGGGCTTTTGGCGTTGTAGGATTTCAGCTGGATCTGGGTGATGCCGGTCAGGCCGACGAAGGCCAGCTTGGCTTCGGTATCGACCTTGATCGGTGTGCCGGATTTGATGCGCACACGGACCAGCACTTTATTCGGATCGGTCGGGTCGATTTCCAGATTACGGACTTCGCCGACCGAGATGCCGTTGAACTGCACCGTGCCGCCGATGCCAAGGCCGGTCACCGCTTCCGAGAACACCACATCGTATTCGTTCCAGCTGCTGTCCGATGCGAACTTTGCGGCCCAGAGTGCGAAGCCGACTAACAGCGTCAGCACCACCAGCGTGAACAATCCGATCAGGACATGATTGGCGCGAGTTTCCATTACAGCTTCTCCTGGGCTTTTTCGGCGGCCCGTCCACGCGGTCCGTGGAAGTACTCCTGAATCCACGGGTGCTCGAAGGCAGCGACCTCGTCGATCGGTGCGTTGACCAGAACCCGGCGGTCGGCCAGCACCGCGACGCGATCGCAGATAGTGTACAAGGTATCCAAATCGTGCGTAATCAGGAACACGGTCAGTCCGAGCGCGCGCTGGATGGAGAGAATCAGCTGGTCGAAGGCGGCCGCGCCGATGGGATCGAGACCTGCGGTCGGTTCATCGAGGAACAACAGGGCGGGATCAAGCGCCAGCGCGCGGGCGATGCCGGCCCGCTTGCGCATGCCGCCGGATAGCTCGGCCGGCAGCTTCAATGCGGCATCGGCACTCAAACCGGCCAGCTGGATTTTAACCATGGCCAGATCGCGCATGACCGGTTCCGGCAGTGTGCTGTGTTCCTTGAGCGGCACCATCACGTTTTCCAGTACGGTCAGCGATGAGAACAGCGCGGCATTCTGGAACAGCACGCCGGTATTGCCCTCAATGAACTCCCGGCTGGCGGCATCGACCGAAAGCGCATCCCGGCCCAGCACGCGGATACGGCCGGCCTGCGGGCGGTGCAGCGCGAGGATGCTGCGCATCAAAACCGACTTGCCGGAACCCGAACCGCCGACCACGCCGATGATCTCGCCCGGCCGGACCTGCAGGTCGAGCTTGTCATGCACCATGGCGTTGCCGAAGCGGTTGCTGAGCCCGCTGACTTCGATGATGGCGTCGGTGCTCACAGGTCGAGCTCCATGAAGAACATGGCGGCCAGGGCATCAAGCAGGATCACCAATGCGATGGTTTGCACCACGCTGGAGGTGGTGTGTTCACCGACCGACTGGGCGTTGTTCTTGACCTTGAAACCTTCAAGGCAGCCGATCAGACCTATCACCATGGCGAAAATCGGTGCTTTGCTCATGCCGACCCAGAAGTGCCGCGGCGACAATTCATTCTGCAGACGGCCGATGAACATTTCCGGCGAAATGTCGAGATGCCAGACGCAGACCGCCATGCCGCCGAGCAGACCGGCCATGGTGGCCAGAAAGGTCAACAGCGGCAGGGTCAGCAGCAGCGCCTTGAGTCGCGGCAGCACCAGCAGTTCGATCGGATCCAGGCCCATGGTGCGGATGGCATCGAGCTCTTCGCCGCTTTTCATCGAACCGATCTGGGCCGTGAATGCACTGGCGGTGCGGCCGGCGAGCAGGATGGCGGTCAACAGTACGCCGAATTCACGGAAAAATGCGACACCGACCAGCTCCACCACCCAAAGCTGGGCGCCGAATTCGCTGAGCACGGTAGCGCCCAGAAAGGCGACCACGGCGCCGACCATGAAGCTGAGCAGCATCACCAGCGGCACGGCATTCAAACCGACGGCCTGCATGTGGAAGACGATGGAGGTGACCCGCCAGTGCCGCGGATTGAACAGGCTTTCCATCAGGCTGAGCAGGGTACGGCCGAGAAAATCCAGAAAGATGAGAATGTTCTCATAAGCATTGGCGACCCATCGACCGACGGCTTCCAGTATCCGGTGGAGCAGTTTTCCGGCCGGAGGCGGTGCAGGCAGGGGGGCGTCGGAATTCCGCACGGCTTCAATCAGGGCGGCATGTTCCGGTTTGGACGCCAAGGCCGGCACCGGTAAGTCGAGCCGATCCATCAGGGTCAGCAACAGCTTCGATCCGCTCGCGTCGAGACGGGTGAGGGCGCGTGCATCAACGGTCTGGATGTCCTTGCCGGCGCCGGCAATCAGAGCCAGCAGGCGCTCGGCCTGTCGGAAGGTCCAGTCACCGGAAACCAGCAGCCGGTCGGGCTGTTGCGGATCCGGTCGCAATCCGGGTTCGGTAGTGTCGAGCCATGTGGCCATCGGCGTCACGGACATCCTGTGGGATGATGCCAGTTTATCGCAGATGGGCAAACAATAGCAGTTGTCCTACAATGCCCCATGACTCGGATATCCGCATACGCATGACCGCTAGCATCACCCATGATCGTTTCCGCGAGCGCGTCGATTTCGTGCTCGAACTGGCGCGGCATCTGCATACCTCCGGAACCTCGGTCAACCGGCTGGAAGGTGCGGTTGATCGCGTGTCGAACAAACTCGGCCTGCAGGTCAGCATCTGGTCGAACCCGACCGGATTCATCATCAGTTTCCAGGACCCGGTGCTCGGGCCGCCTCATACGGTCACCCGGGTCATGCGCCTGAAACCGGGAGACACCCATCTCGGGCGGTTGTCCGATGCCGATGCCATCGCCGAGCAGGTCATGGCCGGAACGCTGGATATCGCCAGCGGACTTTCCCGGCTCAAGGCCATGGACCGCGAACCGTCGCGGCTTTTCCGCATCGCCTCGGTGCTCTGTTTCGGCATCGCTTCGACGATGGTGGTCAGCCTGTTTCCGCGCACCGGCTGGAATGATTTCGGCATCGCCGCGCTGCTCGGCATGATGATCGGTGTGCTGGCTCAGTATGGCGAGCGCAAAGCACAATTGCATGATGCAATGGAGGCGGTCGCGGCGTTTCTGGTCACCTTGGCGGCGTCACTGATCGGTTGTTTCCTGGTGCCCTTGAGCATTCAGCCCGTGGTCATTTCAGCCCTGATCATCATGATGCCGGGCATGATGCTGACCTCGGCCATCAATGAACTCGCCAACCAGCAGCTGGTTTCCGGCAGCGCACGTTTCGCCGGGGCGATGACCGTGCTGATGAAGCTGACGTTCGGCACCATCCTCGCGGCGCAGCTGGTCCAGCTTTCCGGCTGGCAGCTGCTCAGCAATGCAGGCTCCTCGGTATTGCCCATGTGGATGCCCTGGGCGATGCTGCTGCCCGGTGCGTTCGCGCTGGCCGTGCTGTTCAAAACCCATCCGCGCGATATTCCGATCGCGATGGCGGCGGTGCTGCTCGGCTACGGCGTGATGAAAGTCTGCGCACTGGTGCCGGCCTTGACCACCGGCGACATTCCGGTCAGTGCATTTCTTGCCGCATTTACCGTAACTGCGGTATCGAACCTGTATGCGCGCATTTTCAATCGTCCGGGCGCCCTGATCCGCGTTCCGGGCATCATCCTTCTGGTGCCGGGCAGTCTGGGCTACCGTACGCTCAATATCGCCTTCGCCCAGGATCTTGCCAGCAGTCTGGATCTGGCGTTTTCGCTGTTCGCGGCACTGATCGCCCTGGTCGCCGGCATTCTGTTCGGCAATCTTCTGGTGTCATCGCGGCGTTACCTGTAAGCCGGCGGATCAGCCGGACAGACGTGCCATCAATTCACTTTCACTGAGGTTTTCGGACGCTTCCGCGCTGCGATGGCGGTATTCCAGCATGCCGGCCTGCAGGCCACGGTCGGAAACCACCACGCGGTGCGGAATGCCGATCAGTTCGATGTCGCCGAACATCGCGCCGGGGCGCAGACCGCGGTCGTCCAGACAGACGCTCAGGCCTTTGGCCTGCAATTCGGCATACAGCTTTTCGGCATAGACGCTGACGGCTGCATCGCCTTTGGGATTGATCACGCACACCGCGACCTGCCAGGGCGCCATCGCCTCCGGCCAGCGGATGCCGTTGGCATCGAAATTCTGTTCGATGGCAGCGGCGACGATGCGGCTGACACCGACACCGTAGCAGCCCATGTACATGACCTGTGCTTTGCCATTGGCGTCGAGCACGGTCGCATTCATGGCTTCGGCGTATTTCTGGCCGAGCTGGAACACGTGACCGACTTCAATGCCGCGCGCGATCGACAATACGCCTTTGCCGTCCGGCGAGGGATCGCCTTCGACCACATTGCGGATATCGGCGACAAGACCGGGTTCCGGCAGATCACGGCCCCAGTTCACGCCCTGCAGGTGGAAACCGTTGCGGTTGGCGCCGACGATGAAATCGGCCATCTGCGCCACGGTGCGGTCGGCGATGATATGAACCGGTTTCAGCGGTTTGACCGGGCCGAGGAAGCCCGGTTGCGCGCCAAGGTGCTCTGCGATTTCAGCCTCGTTGGCCATGCGGTAGTCGGCGAGCCCCGGCAGTTTCGCCAGCTTGATTTCATTGACGGCATGGTCGCCGCGCACCAAGACCAGCGTGAAACCGTGTTCGGAAATCAGCGCGAGGCTTTTGACCGTTTGCGTGAGTGCCACGCCCAGCAGATCGGCCACCGCTTCGCAGGTGGTCTGGGTTGGGGTGGCGGCGTCGCGCAGGGCTTCGGCAGCCGTTGCTCGCGCTTCGGCCGGGGCGAGGGCTTCGGCCATCTCGATGTTCGCGGCATAATCGGAGGCGTCGGAAAAGGCGATGGCGTCTTCGCCGGAATCGGCCAGCACATGGAATTCATGCGAGGCGCTGCCGCCGATGGCACCGGTGTCGGCATTGACCGCGCGGAAACGCAGGCCGAGGCGGGTGAAGATGCGGCTGTAGGCCTCGTACATGGCCTGATAGGTCTGCGCCAGACAGTCCGGGCTCAGGTGGAAGGAGTAGGCGTCCTTCATCAGGAATTCGCGGGCCCGCATTACCCCGAAGCGGGGACGGATTTCATCGCGGAACTTGGTCTGGATCTGATAGAAGTTCACCGGCAGCTGCTTGTAGCTGCGCAGTTCCTGACGGGCGAAGTCGGTGATGACTTCCTCGTGGGTCGGGCCGTAAACATAATCGGCCTGCTTGCGGTCCTTGATCTTCAGCAGCTGGCCGCCGAATTTCTGCCAGCGTCCGGTTTCTTCCCAGAGCTCCTTGGGTTGGATCGATGGCATCAGCATTTCCAGCGCGCCGGCCCGGTCCATTTCCTCGCGCACCACGGTTTCGACATTACGCAGTACGCGCAGGCCGAGCGGGGTCCAGGTATACAGGCCGGAGCCCAGGCGGCGGATCAAGCCCGCGCGCAGCATCAGCTGATGGCTGACGATTTCGGCATCGGCCGGGGTTTCTTTTGAGGTATGCAGATGGAACTGGGACAGGCGCATGGCGTAAATCACGTGTTTTCAAGCGTTTATTGTAAGGGTTAACGCCCGATTGCCCAAGCCATTTTTGGACAGGGGCCGCCGAAACTGGGTAAACTGGAGCCATGGAACCGAATCCCGCCCCGCAAAGCACCCGCAACAAGCACATCTACCTGTTGCCCAACCTGCTGACCACCTGCGGCATGTTCGCGGGATTCTATGCGATTCTCGCTGCCGCCAGCGGCCGTTTCGAGGCCGCGGCCGTGGCCATTTTCATCGCCGCGGTGTTCGATGGCATCGATGGCCGTGTGGCCCGCCTGACTGGTACCAGCAGCGAATTCGGGGTGCAGTACGATTCCCTGGCCGATCTGGTCAGCTTCGGCATGGCGCCCTCCTTGGTGATGTACCACTGGGCGCTCAGCAGCATGAAGCTGGACGGCACCTTGCTCGGCAAGGTCGGTTGGGCCGCCGCCTTCCTGTACGCCGCCTGTGCGGCACTGCGCTTGGCCCGTTTCAACACCCAGGTCGGCTCGGTCGACAAACGCTGGTTCATCGGCCTGAACAGCCCGTCCTCGGCCGGCATGATGATGTCTTTCGTGTGGGCGATGAATGAATTCGGCTGGAACGGGCAGGAGCTGCGTTACATCGCGTTGGCACTGACGGTGGCCTGCGGATTGCTGATGGTGTCGCGTTTCCGCTACGCCAGTTTCAAAGGTTCCGGGCAGCCGAAAGAGCGCGAAGACCGCATTCCGTTCGGCATGGCGTTGGTGGTAGTAGCGGTACTGGTCGCCCTGTTCATCGATCCGCCGCGGGTATTGCTGCTTATGGCGGGCACCTATGCGGCTTCCGGCCCGCTGTACTGGCTGTGGTTGAAATTCAAACCGAAATCCGCTTCAACCTGAACATGTTCAGTCGTCTGGAGCGCGAGCGTCTGCAGGCTTTTGGATTGACCGTGTATCTGTCGGTCGAATCCGCCCCCCCGGCGCCCTCGACAACAACGGTTGCTAGCAATGAAGCCGGATTCTGGCAAACCCGTCTCGGTTTGAACATCCGTCCCTATGCCGAGGGCATCGATACGGCCCTGCTTCCGGCCATGGTTTCGGGTGCCTCAGGCAAGAAGTCGGTCTGGCACGCCATTCGGTCGCTGCGTCACGGTCGATGAATGCACAGAAGGCCAGCGATCCGCAATTGCGTCTGATCAAGCAAGCCGATGTCGATGCGGTGATGGCGGTTGAAAACCGCGCGTATCCCTTTCCGTGGACGGCCGGCATCTTCCGGGACTGCCTCTATGCCGGCCACGAGTGTTGGCTGCTGGAAGGACAGTCCGGAATCATCGGCTATTTCGTGATGAGTTGCGCGGCCGGCGAAGGCCATCTGCTCAATCTGTGCGTGGCGCCCGAGCATCAGGGCCATGGCCAGGGCCGGCGTCTGCTGCGGCAGGTGTTCGAAGTGGCGCGCTGGCACCGTCTGCAGCGGCTGTTTCTCGAAGTCAGGCCGAGCAATCCGCAGGCCATTGCCTTGTACGAAAGCGAAGGCTTCAATGAAATCGGCAAACGGCCGAATTATTATCCGGCCGCCAAGGGCCGCGAAGACGGCATCGTGATGGCCATCGAATTGCAGGAATTCGATTTCACGGCCTAGGGGCGCGGCAAGCGGCGCCCCTGCATGATCATCCCAATTTTTGCAATTGCGCGGCCAGTGCGCTTTGCTGCGCCTGCCAATCCATCAGTCGCTGGCGTTCCTGCTCCACCACCGCGGGTGGCGCGTTGGCCACGAAGGTATCGCTGGCGAGTTTACCGCGGCATTTTCCGATCTCGGATTCGATGCGCTTGAGCTCTTTGGCCAAACGTGATTTCTCGGCACTCAGATCAATCAGGCCCGCCAAGGGGATGAACACCTGAAGCTCACCGACCAAGGCCGTCGCCGCAGCCGGCGCTTCGCCGGCAAGTTCATCAATGGACTCCAAGCGCACGAGGAATTTCAAGGCGGCATCGGCAGTGGTCATGCGCGCGCGGTCGTCGCCCTGATGAGACTGCCACAGCAAGGGAATGGTTTTGCCCGGCGCGATGTTCATTTCGCTACGGATGCGGCGGATGTTGCCGACCACGGCTTTCAGCCATTCGATGTCGGCAACGGCGCCGGCATCGGTGTTGCCGAAATCCGCGTCTTTCGGGTAGCTGCGGGTGCTGATGGTATCGCCGTGGATGCCGAGTTTCGGCGCGATGGCGTGCCAGATTTCTTCGGTGATGAACGGAATCACCGGGTGCAGCAGACGCAGGGTCGCTTCCAGCGCGAACAGCAGGGTATGCCGCATGCTGTCGGCGGCGGCTTTGTCATCGCCGGCCAGTGCCGGTTTGGCAAATTCCAGGAACCAGTCGCAGTAGGTGTTCCAGGTGAACTCATAGAGCGCGGTACTGGCCAGATCGAAACGGTATTCGGCGAAATGGGTTTCCACCTCGCAGCTGGTTTGGGCCAATTGCGCCAGCAGCCAGCGTTCGGCCTGCGAGCTTGCCGGCGGTGCGCCATGCGTCGAAAAATCCTCACAATGCATCAGCACGAAGCGCGCCGCATTCCACAATTTGTTGCAGAAGTTCTTGTAGCCTTCGGCCCTGTTGAGGTCGAACTTGATGTCGCGGCCGTGCGTGGCCAAGGACGCAAAGGTGAAGCGCAGGGCATCGGTGCCGAAGGCCGGAATGCCTTCCGGGAATTCCTTGTGCGTGGCTTTGCGGATTTTCTCCGCCATCTGCGGTTGCATCAGGCCCTGCGTGCGTTTATCCACCAAGGCGTCCAGGGTGATGCCGTCGATGATGTCGATTGGGTCGAGGATGTTGCCTTTCGACTTCGACATCTTCTGGCCGTCTTTGTCACGCACCAGGCCGGTGATGTACACATGCTTGAACGGCACGCGGCCGGTGAAGTGATCGGTCATCATGATCATCCGGGCGACCCAGAAGAAAATGATGTCGAAGCCGGTGACCAGCACCGAGGTCGGCAGGCGCTTGTTATATTCCAGCGCGGCCATGGCTTTTTCATCCGGCCAGCCGAGCGTCGAGTGCGACCACAGTGCCGAACTGAACCAGGTTTCCAGCACGTCGTTGTCACGGGTCAGTAGGGTGGCTTCTGCAATGCCGTGTTTGTTACGTACTTCCGCTTCATTGTGGCCGACGAAAATATTGCCCTCGGCATCGTACCAGGCCGGAATGCGGTGACCCCACCAGAGTTGGCGCGAAATGCACCAGTCCTGGATGTTTTCCATCCAGTGCCGGTAGGTGTTGATCCAGTTCTCCGGCACGAATTTCACCGTGCCGTTCTCAACCAGCTCAAGGCCGCGCTTGCCAAGCGTGTCCATTTTCACGAACCATTGGTTGGTGAGATAGGGCTCGATGATCTGTCCGGTACGGTCACCGCGCGGCACCTGCAGTTTGTGCGGTTTTTCCTCCACCAGCAATCCGGCTTCGGTCAGGTCGGCCAGTACCGCTTTACGCGCGCTCTTCACGTCCAGCCCGCGGTATTTTTCCGGCACGGCATCGTTCAGATGCGCGTCGGGGGTCAGGATGTTGATCATCGGCAGGCTGTGGCGTTGGCCGACCGCATAGTCGTTGAAGTCGTGTGCCGGGGTGACTTTGACCACACCGGTACCGAATTCGCGGTCCACGTAGTCGTCGGCGATGATCGGAATGTGGCGATCGGTTAAAGGCAGCTTCACGGTCTTGCCGATCAGAGCCGCGTAGCGTTCGTCTTCCGGGTGCACCATCACCGCGGTGTCGCCGAGCAGGGTTTCCGGGCGGGTGGTGGCCACAGTCAGCGTTCCGCTGCCGTCGGCCAGCGGGTAGGTGATGGACCAAAGGAATCCGTTTTCTTCTTCGCTGACCACTTCCAGATCGGAGATGGCCGTCTTCAGTACCGGGTCCCAATTCACCAGACGCTGTCCGCGGTAGATCAGGCCTTCGGCATGCAGGCGCACGAAAGTTTCGATCACTGCGTCCGATAGACCCTCATCCATGGTGAAGCGTTCGCGGCTCCAGTCGCCGGACGTGCCGAGACGACGCATCTGGCGGGTGATGGTGTCGCCCGATTGCTGTTTCCATTCCCAGACTTTTTCGATGAATTTTTCGCGGCCGAGTGAATCGCGGCTTTCGCCCGCACCGGCCTGCGCCAGATTGCGGTTGACCACCATTTCGGTGGCGATGCCGGCATGATCGGTGCCCATCTGCCAATGCGTGTCGTAGCCGTTCATGCGGTGGTAACGGATCAGCGCATCCTGCAGGGTGTGCTGGAAGGCATGGCCCATGTGCAGCGTACCGGTCACATTCGGCGGCGGCAGCATGATGGTGTATGCCGGACCCTGACCGGAGGGCGTGAAGCAACCGGTGTTTTCCCAGTGGGCGTACCATTTGCCTTCGAACTGGCCGGGGTCGAAACTTTTATCCATGACGGGTAGCAAGCAAATGCTTGTTTTTAGTAAAGAATGAGAGCTCTAGACTAGCAAATCCGCGGCTTTTCCGAAAGCCGCGGATGACCGGCGCCAGTAAAATCAAGCCGCTATTGAGCCTTCACGGGCCGACTGCTACGCTTCT
>CAJAPA010000047.1 GCA_903942465.1 uncultured Gammaproteobacteria bacterium | reverse complement strand
GGAAGCTGCAGCACCTGCCACAACGGCACGACCGCCGCTGGCAAGCCGGCCACACACGTGCCAACCACGCAGAGCTGTGACAGCTGCCACCGCACCACGGCCTGGACGCCTGCGACCTTCGATCACAGCACCGTGACACCGGGCAGTTGCGCGACCTGCCACAACGGCAGCACCGCCACCGGCAAGCCGGCCACGCACGTGCCGACCACGCAGAGCTGCGACAGCTGCCACCGCACGACGGCCTGGCTGCCGGCCAGTTTCGACCACAGCACGGTGACTGCCGGCAGCTGTTCGACCTGCCACAACGGCAGCACCGCGACCGGCAAGCCGTCCACGCATATACCGACCACGCAGAGCTGCGATGCCTGCCACCGGACTTCCGCTTGGTTGCCGGCCACATTCAATCACAGCGGTGTAACCGTTGGGTCCTGCAACACTTGCCACAACGGCACCACGGCCACCGGCAAACCGGCCAACCATCTGCCGACCACGCAGAGCTGTGACACCTGCCATCGCACGACGGCATGGATTCCGGCGACATTCAGCCATAGCGGTGTGACTACCGGCAGCTGCGCGACCTGCCACAACGGCACCACCGCCAGTGGCAAGCCCAGCAACCATTTCATCACCACGCAGAGCTGCGACACCTGCCACCGCACGACGGCGTGGATTCCGGCTCTGACCTATTCCCACCTCTCACCGGCCTACCGTCCGCACCAGACCGGTGTGCTCTGCATCAGCTGCCACACCACCAACAATGAAGTCATTGCCTGGCAGTATGCCGCTTACCGGCCGAATTGCGCCGGCTGCCACGCCGGTCAATTCAAACCCAGCGAGCACAAGAAAGTCGACACCCCGGCCGTGTATTACACCGTCCAGGAATTGCAGGACTGTTCGGGCAGCTGCCACATCTACAAGGATTCGACGCTGAGTTCCATTGCGGAGTCGCGCAGCTCCCACCATCGTTCCACCGACGGCAGCTTCGATTGATAAAACAACACACGGAGAAGTACATGCAAAATTCGAAACAACGCCGTAATGCCATCGCCGCATCGATCCTGATAGCCCTTGCAGCATATGGCGGGTCCGCCAGTGCACAGGTTTTCAATGATGTTTCGGTGAAGCAGAAACAGGACGCCACGGTCACGGTGACCATCGAGTTCAACTCGAAGGTGCGCTTCAAACAGTCGGTCGTCGCGCCGTCGAATTTAGTCGCGACGGTGTTCTTCGACATCACCGGTGCCGATACCCTGAGTCCCGGCGTCGTGGAAGAATCGCGGAAATGGTCGAACTCGCTGCTGGTTCCGGAGTTCACCACGCGTTATTCCAAGCAATCGGGCCAGCCGACGGAACGCCGACTCGATGTCAGCTTCGCCAGTCCGGTCGAGATCCTCCAGATCAGCCCCGGACTCGATGACCAGAGCATCGTTCTGACGCTGTCCGCCGCATCCATCCGCGCGGCGCAGCCGGATGCCGGCGCAACCGCCAGACCATCCTCGCGGGGATCGCTTGCCGTCACGCTGCCGCCGTCCCCGGCCTTGTCCGCCGCGGCCACCTCAGACGACGAAAAATCACGCCAGAACATGCTGATTTCGGCACGGAATGCGGCCGAGAGCCGCGATTTCGACCGGGCCATCGCCGACCTGAACCGTCTGCTCAATCTGCCGCCGGGCTTCGCAACGCAGGACGCGCAGGAGTTGATCGGCTATGTCCGCGAGATGATCGGTGACAATAAACGCGCCCTGGCCGAATACGAACTCTACCTCAAGCTGTATCCGGATGGCGATGGCGCAAAACGCATCAGCACGCGCATCGCCGCCATGGGTGCGGCAGGCTCCGACCCGGCTTCCGGAGAAACCGCCGAACGCAAACCCACGATGACCATGTGGGGCGGCGTGTCGCAGTATTACTACGGCGGCAATTCGAAGATCCGCGATGAATTCACCATCATCACGCCGGCAACCGGCGCTACTGAAATCGACGTGCAGAACATCAGTACAGTCGATCAGTCGGCACTGGTCACCGATGTCAATTACAACATCCGCTACCGGACCGCCGACTGGGACAACCGTTTCACCTTCCGGGACACCTTCCGTTACAGCTTTCTCGACACCCAGGCAAGCCGGAACCGCCTGTCCTCGGCCTATGTCGATCTCAGGAACGAGAAGATGCATTTCGGCACGCGGCTCGGCCGTCAGGTTGCCGCCAGTGGCGGCGTGCTCGGCCGCTTTGACGGCGGCATTTTCACCTACGGTTTCGGTTCGTCGCGTTTCCGCGCCGGCCTGGGGGCAGGCCAGCTGGTCGAACCCGGGCTCGGCGGTGACAAACGCTTCATCGGCATGACCTTCGATGCCGAGAATGTCATCGAGAACCTCGGCATCGAGATGTTCGCCATCCAGCAGAACGCGGACGGCGAAACCGACCGGCGTGCCGTCGGTGGTGAAATCCGCTACTTCGACCCGAAGTTTTCGGTTTTCAGTCTTTTCGATTACGACATCCTGTTCAGTGAGCTGAATATCGCATCCGTACAGGGCAACTGGAACATCAGCCCGAAAGCCTCGATGAACTTCCTGTACGACTACCGCCGCTCGCCCAGTCTGCAAATGAGCAACGCGCTGCTTGGCGAAACCGAGACCAGCCTTTCCGAGTTGCAGCTGACCATGACCAAAGAAGAGATCGAAGCCCAGGCGCTTGGACTGACGCCGGTTTCCAAGGTCGCTATGCTCGGCGGTGCTTACACGGTTTCGCCGAAGTGGCAGCTCAGTGCCGATTACCGCCTGTCAAGCGTCAGCGGAACCATTGCCACCGCCAATCTGCCGGCCAGTCCCGATACCGGGCAGGTCAAGACCATCAGCGCGCATGCCATCGGTACCGGTCTTTTCACGCCCTCCGGAGTGCTGGTCTTCAATACCAGTTACCTCACCAGTGCCGCCTACGATGCCTGGCTGTTCGGCATCACCAGTCGTTTCCGTGTCGGTCCGAATTGGATCATCGAGCCGGGTCTCAAGTATTACCGGCAGGATAATGCCATCGGTTCGGTTTCCAAGCGATTGACGCCCGTGGGACGCTTGACCTACCAATTACGCGAGCACATCGCACTCGAAGCCGAAGTGAATCTCGAGAAGACCAAAACCACGGCTGCCCTCAATAACGAGGATGCCACCTCGCTGTTCTATTACATCGGCTACCGATACGATTTCTGATTCCGGTCTGAGAGCAAGTCCTTATGCCGGCTCCCAAGCCGGCG
>CAJAPA010000046.1 GCA_903942465.1 uncultured Gammaproteobacteria bacterium | reverse complement strand
GGTGGGCATGCACGTCGCCAACGGCATGTATGGTCTGATTCTGGTCGAGCCGCCGCAGGGCATGCCGAAAGTGGACAAGGAATACTACGTGATGCAGGGCGATTTCTACACGGTCGGCAAATACCGCGAGAAGGGCATACAGCCGTTCGACATGCAGAAGGCCATCGATGAAAACCCGACCTATGTGCTGTTCAACGGTTCGGAAGGCGCCCTGCTGGGTGACAAGGCCCTGAAGGCGAATGTCGGTGATACCGTCCGCATGTATGTCGGCAACGGCGGACCGAATTTGGTGTCGAGCTTCCACGTGATCGGCGAGATTTTTGACAAGGTCTACACCGAAGGCGGCAGCAGATACCAGGAAAACGTGCAGACCACGCTGATCCCGGCCGGTGGCTCGGCCATCGTGGAATACAAGGCGGAGGTCCCGGGAACCGGTGTCATCGTCGACCATTCGATCTTCCGCGCCTTTAACAAAGGTGCGCTGGGCATGGTGAAGACCGAGGGCCCCGAAAACAAAGCGGTTTACTCCGGCAAGGAAGTCGACAGCGTCTATCTCGGCGACAAGGCGGTCAGCTCCGCGCCGGTCTCGGCGGCGGCTGTGGCATCGGCCGGCGGCACATTGACCAAAGCCCAGCAGATCAAGGCCGGTGAGGCGCTGTTCAACGGCACCTGTTCGGTTTGTCATCAGAGCAATGGCGCCGGAATTCCGAATGTATTTCCGCCACTGGCGAAATCGGACTACCTCAATGCCGATACCGTCCGCGCTGCCGGTGTGGTACTGAATGGACTGAGCGGTCCGGTCACCGTCAACGGTGCGGTATACGACTCGGTCATGCCGCCGATGAGTCAGCTCAATGACGACGAGGTCGCCAACATTCTGACCTATGTTATGAATAGCTGGGGCAATAGCGGCGGCCAACTCAGTGCCGCGGATGTTGCGAAAGTTCGCGCGAATACACCGCGCCCGAAAGGTGCCGCACACTGACCGTGCACAGCCTTTTGCTCGCAATCGCTTTGATACCCGCTGCCGGCCATGCCGGCAGTGGGTTCGTGCGTATTCCTGCCGGCGAATTCAGATCGGTACTGAAATACGAAGATGTGACCGGACCGGTCAAAGTACCGGAATTCGCGTTGATGCAGACGCCGGTCAGCAATGCCGACTTTCTGGCATTCGCGCGCAAGCACCCCGAGTGGCAGCGCGGCCGTGCCGCGCCGGTTTTCGTCGAGGCCGACCATTACCTGTCACATTGGCAGTCACCGCTTTTTCCTGGGCCGGGTGCGGCACCGCAGCAACCGGTCACCCGCGTCAGCTGGTTCGCCGCCACGGCCTACTGTGAATCCCTCAATGCCCGTCTGCCGACCTGGAACGAGTGGGAATATGTGGCAGCTGCAGACGGGACACGGCGCGATGCACGCGCCGATCCGGTCTGGCGCGAAAACCTGCTGCGCTGGTATGCAGAGCCTTCCAGCGGTCCGTTGCCGCCGGTCGGGCGGCAGCCCGCCAACGCCTACGGCATCCAGGACATGCACGGTTTGGTCTGGGAGTGGACCCGGGATTACGCCGCCATGCTGGTCTCCGGCGACAACCGCACCCAATCCGATCCGGACAAGGCCAAGTTCTGCGGCGCCGGTGCGCTTGCCATCGAGAACAAGGAGGATTTCGCGGTGATGATGCGTGTCGCCATGCTGTCCTCGCTGGAGGCCGTCAACAGCACCTCAAATCTCGGTTTCCGTTGCG